>DASSPM010000059.1:0-4915 GCA_035699625.1 Candidatus Limnocylindrales bacterium
GAGTCCAGCCGCGACGCGGCCCTCGCGCCCGCGATCGCGCCACAAGCCCAGCCCCGACCGGAGCCCCGGGCCGACGCCCAGCCCCGACCGGAACCCCGGGCCGACGCCCAGCCCCGAACGGAGTCCCGGGCCGACGCCCAGCCCCGAACGAAGGCGCAGCCGCGCGTGCGCCTCGAAGCCGCCAGGAGCCTGCCATGAACACCAGCCTTGCCGACGCCCGCTCGACCGTGCGGGCCCTGCGCGCCGTCAGCCCCACCCCACCGCCCGGCTTCGCCGAGCGCATCCTCGAGGCGAGCGGTGCCGTGGACCGATACGCACGGTTCGACTCGCCCGTCGGTCCCGTCTTCGTGGCCTGGTCGGAGCAGGGTCTCTCCGCGGTGATGCAGGCCGGCGACCCGCCGGGCTTCGAGCGGCTCTTCCGGGCCGAGCACGGTCGCCCGGTGCGGCGGGCCGAGGCGCCGCCTCGGCTGCGGCGCGCCTTCGAGCGCTGGCTGGCGACCGGCCGCCCCGAAGGCATCGCCTTCGACCTGCGCGGCCGGACGGAGTTCGAGCAGGCCGTGCTGCGCAAGGCGCTGGAGATCCCGCGCGGCGAGGTCCGGCCGTACGGCTGGGTGGCCCGCGAGATCGGCCGCGAGCGTGCCGTGCGGGCCGTCGGCAGCGCCCTGGCCGGCAACCCCGTGCCCCTGCTCATCCCCTGCCATCGGGTCGTGCGGGGTGACGGCCACATCGGCCAGTACTCGCTCGGCGGACCGGCGCAGAAGCGGGCCCTGCTGGCCTGGGAGGGCACCGACCCGGACGCGCTCGAGGATCTCGCCGCGCGCGGCATCCGCTACCTGGGCTCCGACACGATGCGCATCTTCTGCCTGCCCACGTGCCGGCACGCGCGTCGCATCAGCGAGCGGCACCGGCGTCCGTTCCGTTCCTCGGCCGAGGCGGCCACGGCTGGCTACCGGCCCTGCCGCGACTGCCGGCCGGTAGCGGTGGCGGCCTGACGGGGAGCGCCGGGCGCGGCCCACTCTGGCCTGCTGCGCGCCGGCGGTCCGGCCGCCATGCCAGCCGCCGTGCTCGGCCTGCTCAGGCGGGGCACAGGCCTCCGCGCGGCCGCCGCGCCCATCGTGCCGGCTTCTTGGCCGGATCCGAACCGGAGTGGCCTTAGGGCGGCTCCGCCGCGTCACCCAGGGCGTGAGCGGGGGGATCGGTGCTCGGCCCACGCTCGCGGGAGCGCGGGCACGGGGACCGACAGCGCCGGACGAGCCATAGCGCCACTGCCATTGGGATCCGGCCAACAAGGGGTTGGTCGCGCGGCGGGCCGTGGCGCGCGGCGGGCGGGCGCTGTCGGGCCACACCCACGACCCGGCGGCGGTCGGCGGCGACGGATCGGGCGACGGGCCACAGCCACGACCGGGCAGGGCCGGCGCGGCGTCAGTCGAAGTCGAAGATGGTGTTGCCCTCGTAGAAGAGCAGGACGTTCCCGCAGCGCTCGCAGACGAGCATCAGCACCCGGTGCGCGGTCACGCCCCACTCGCTGTCGAGCTTGCCGCGCTCCTGCCGGAACGACTCCCCACCGCAGAGCGGGCAGCGTGGGCGTGTCGGCAGCTGCTCCAGCTCGTCCATGCGATCCTCCTGCTCGGGCTCAGACGGTCTTGAACTGCTCGAAGGGCTGGCGGCAGTCGCTGCAGTGGTGGATCGAGCGGCAGAGGGTCGGCCCGAAGGCGTTCTCGAGCGTGGTCCGGTGCGAGCCGCAATGCGGGCAGATGGCAGACGGCAGCAGCGGAAGCAACGCCGGCGCGCTGTCCGCAGTCACGGCCTTCACGGGCGGCGCGAAGCCCGAGCCGCGCAGCCGCTCACGGCCCTCGGCCGTGATGCGATCGCTCGTCCAGGGCACGCGGAAGGTGGTCACCACCTCGACCTGCGCGGCCATGCCCGCCAGCCGCTCCTCCACCCCGCGGCGCATCGCCTCGACCGCCGGGCAGCCGACGAAGGTCGGCAGCAGCTCGACGCGGATGCGTCCGCGCTCGGCCTCGACACGGTGGACCACGCCCAGGTCGACCACCGAGACGGTCGGGATCTCGGGGTCGGGCACGTCCGCCAGCGCCGCCCAGACGGCGCTCTCGAGGGGCCGCGGGACCGGCTCGCTCACCACGTGACGCCCGCCTCCGAGCGGGCCACGAGCGTGAACTCGCCGTGCAGCCAGCGGAAGTCCTCCGAGGCTTCGTGGCCGTGCCGGCCGTCGGCAGGCGGCTCCCAGCGGGGCATCGGCAGGCGCAGGCGTGCCAGCTCGGGCTCGAGCAGCGCCTGCCAGCGGCCGGCCAGGTGGGCGTTGCCGGCGGCCATCAGGCCGGCCTCGACGAGCGCCGTCTCCCCGGGCAGCGGGGTGAAGACCGTGGCCGCGTCGGGGGCCAGCCGTGCCAGTGCCGCCTCCAGCCGGCGGCGCGCCTCGCCGCCCGCCTCGGCCAGCCGCACGAACCAGCTGCCGACATGCATCAGGTGGTAGCGCTCCTCGCGCCGGACCTTGGCCACCAGCTCGGCCAGCGGCGCATGGGTCGAGCCGGCAAGCGCTTCGAGGCGGAGCGCATCGGCCGTCTCGTAGAGGTGCCGACGGGCGATGCTGAAGGCCCAGTCGCCGCGCCCGTGGTCGAGCAACCGGGCGTGGCGGAAGTCGGCCGGCTCGCGGCCGTAGGCGACGGCGTCCGGGTCCTCCCCGCTCAGCTCGGCACGCAGCTGCAGGAACGCCTGAGCGTGGCCGATCTCGTCCTGGGCCAGCGACGAAAACGCCACGTCCTCCTCGAGCATGGGTGCGATGCCGGTCCACTCCGAGTCCCAGTAGCCGAGCACGAACTCGTCGTCGGCCATGGCCAGGAGCAGTCCCGCCAGCGGCTCGCGCAGCGCGGGCGCGAGGCTCGCGGGTGCCGGCACGGTGCTCACTCGACGGGCTCCTCGGGCAGATCCTCGGTCGGATCCTTGGCACCGCCGGGCGTGTCGATGCGGGCCGCCGGCTTGGTCGTGCCAGCGCGCTGCCGCGCCGCGTCGAGCTTGTCGCGCATGACGTAGCCGCCCGGCTTCTTGAACGACCGGTCGAGCGGCGGCCGCAGCAGGTCGGGGTCGTCGAGGTCGCGGATGGCGTCGCGTCGCACGACCCACAGGCGGTGGCTCTCCTGCCGGCGGCTGTAGAACTCGCGGGCGTAGTCGAGGGCCAGCGCGTCGTCGGGCGCCACCAGGTTGCCGGCGTGGCGCATCGGGTCGCCGTCCTTCTCCTGGCGGAAGACCTCGTAGACGTGGCCGCTGGCGTCGGGCGCGAGGAGCGGGCCGGCACCCCGCTCGCCGCCGGCACCCCGGTCGGCGCTGGACGCGCTCATGCCGCCGCCGGCACCCGCAGGACGGCCTCGCGCACCCAGCGTGTCTCCTCGCGGTTGAGGCGCCGGAAGTCGAGCCGCTGCTGGCTCATCGGACCGTGGTTGGTGACGACGGTCTTGAGCTCCTGCCAGTCGGGCTCCGAGTAGCGCCACTCGCCGGCCTGCTCGTCGAAACGCAGCCCCGGGTCGGGCAGCGTCAGCCCGAGCTCGCGGATGCGGGGCACGTAGATGGAGAGGAACTCCTGGCGCAGCTCCTCCGAGGTCTTGGCCTTGATGCGCCAGTAGAGGTCGCGGTCCTTCTCGCGCGGGCTGCGCGGGCCGTGCATCTGCATCAGCGGACCCCACCAGCGGTCGAGCGCCTCCTGGACCATCGCGCGCTGGCGGTCGCTGCCGGTGACCATGGTCACGACCACGTCCCGGCCGTGCATGATGTGGACCGACTCCTCCCAGCAGATCTTGCGCATGGTGCGCGCGTAGGGGCCGTAGGACGAGTCGCGCAGCGCCTGCTGGGCGACGATGGCCGCGGCGTCCACCAGCCAGGCGATGACGCCCACGTCGGCCCACGTCCTGGTCGGGTAATGGAAGACGTTGTGGAACTTGGTCCGGCCGTCGAGCAGGTCCTGCAGCATCTGCTCGCGCGGCTTGCCCAGGTCCTCCGCCACCCGGTAGAGGAGCTGCGCGTGGCCGACCTCGTCCTGGACCTTGGCCGTGAGGGCGAGCTTCCGGCGCAGCGTCGGGGCGCGCATGATCCATTCGCGCTCGGGGAGCACGCCCATCAGCTCGCTGTTGGCGTGCATCTCCACGAAGCGCAGCACGGCGCTGCGGTACTCCTCGGGCATCCAGTCCCCGGCCTCGACCTTGCCGCCGGCGTGCACGTGGGCGGTGAAGGCGGCCAGCCGCTCCTCCTCGGAGGCGCTCGGGTCGTGCCGGAGCCGCGCTGCCACGGCCGGCGGTAACTCGTGCAGCAGGGGCTCGAGGGCGATGGGGTCGGTCATCGGTCGGTCCTCCGTCGGTCGGTCGGGCGCAGCGCCCGCAGGAACAGGTCGGCGAGCTGTTCGGCCAGCTGCTCGGGGCTCAGCGGCCCGTCGGAGCGGTACCAGCCGGCGATGCCGTTGAGTGCGGAGAGGATGGCCGTGGCGGCCAGCTTGGGGTCCGGAGTCTCCAATTCGCCCGCGGTGACACCATCGGCGATGACACGGCGGAAGAGTGCCTCGTAGGCGTCGCGCCGGGCAGCCACCTCGGCGCGACGCTGCTGCCCCAGGAAGCGCCACTCGTGCAGGAACGTGGAAGCATTGGGCTGCTCGGCCGTGATCACCCGCACGTGCGCGCGGATCATGGCCGCCAGCCGCTCCGCGGGCGGGCCGTTGCCGAGCGCGAGGGGCGCCACGGCGTCGGTGAAGCGGTCCGCGGCGCGCAGCACTATGGACCAGAGCAGGTCCTCCTTGGACGCCACGTGGGCGTAGAGGCTGGGGCCCTGGATGTCGAGCGCCCGCGCGATGTCGCGCACGCTCGTGGCGGCGTAGCCACGCTCACGGAAGAGGCCGCTGGCGGCGGCCTCGATC
>DASSPM010000060.1:0-2592 GCA_035699625.1 Candidatus Limnocylindrales bacterium
CCGTCGAACATGGCCAGGACGCCATCGCCGGCGAAGTCGACGACCCGTCCGCGATAGCGTTGGACGATCTCGCGGGTACGCAGCTGGTGCTGGGCCAGCACATCGCTCCAGGCCTGGTCGCCCATCGTCAGCGCCATGCCGGTAGAGTCCACGATGTCGCTGAAGAGGAGCGTCGCCAGGACGCGATCGCCCAGGGTCGTCACCGGCGCCAGCCACGTCTTGCCGCCCGTCCAGCCGATCATCTCCACCGGCTCGTCGCCGACCACCCATGCGTCGTGCCCGGCCGGCCAGTCGATCAGGTCGAGCGGACCGGCATGAGCCTCGGTACCGTCATCGAACACCGCGTGGATCGTGCCTCGGATGAGCATCCCGAGGTGCCGCGACTGGCAGCTCTCCGTCCTGACGATCGGCTTGACGTGCGTCGACCATCGCCAGCCCGGCTGATGGATGTCGTACGAGACGGTGAGGCCGCCGATCGTGATCACCGACGAGCGCAGGAGCTCGAGCTCCATCACTTCGTCGGCCGACGCGAAGCTGCGAACGTAGCGACTCTTCACGACCCTTCAGATCCCTCCAGGTCGGCCATCGTACCGTCAGCGCGCGCGCCGGATGGCCCGCACCAGGCGCGCCGCATGCGCGCGCGGCCGCAGGTCATGCCAGTCCTCCACCTGCTCGCCGAGGTAGATCGCGCGGGCCTGCGTCAGCACGGCGCGATCCTCATCCGGCAGGCCGACGGCGACCAGCTCGGCGGCCTCGTCCTTGGAGTGGATGGCGCCGGTCTCAAGCGTCGCCAGGATGCGCGCCAGGGTCAGGATGACGTTGGTCGTATCCGACTCCAGGTCCGCCAGCAGGTCGTCGACACCGGCCAGCGCCGCCCGCGCCAGGTCCTGCGGGGCCACTGGGTCGAGCAGTCGCGCCGGGGGCGGCCCGACCAGGGGCAGGCCGGCCTCCAGGACCATCGTGATCAGCACGGCCAGGTCCGGCGCCGGCGCCGGTTCAGGCCCGCTCTCGCCTCGGTCGTAGTCCTCGCGCAGCCACTCGCCGAACTGGAACTCCATGCGAGGCGGATAACGCCAGGGCCGCACCTCCGAGCCCACGACGGCGGTCAGCTCGACCGGTCGCCAGCCCTCGGGCCGGAGACGCCGCGCGGAGATGGGCGAGAGCCGCTCGACGAGCAGCCGCCGTTCGGCCGGCGCGGTCGGGCGTCCGAGCACCACGAAGAAGTCGAGGTCGCTGTGCGGTCGAAGGCCACCGGGCGAGACGACGGACCCGTAGAGGTAGACGCCCAGCGCATCGGTGCCGAAGACCTCTCGAGCGGCCGCCGTCACCGCGGCCGCCTGCTCCTCGACGGCCCCGCCCAGTGAGGCCAGGCGAGCGCGCGACGACTCGGGCGTGCCTATTCCCCGATGTCCTCGTTCCAGAGCTCGGGCTCGGCGGCGATGAACTCCTCCATCATCCCCACGCACTCGGGCGAGTCGAGCACGACCACCTCCACGCCGCGCGAGCGGAGCAGGTCTTCGGCGCCCATGAACGTGCGGTTCTCACCGATGACCACGCGCGGGATGCCGTAGAGGAGGATGGCGCCGGTGCACATGTCGCAGGGCGAAAGCGTCGTGTACATCGTGGCGCGCCGGTAGACCGAGGCCTTCTGCCGCCCCGCCACCTCAAGCGCGTCGGTCTCGCCGTGGCGGATGGGGCTGCCCAGCTGCACGCGCCGGTTGTGGCCGACGCCGAGCACCTGGCCGTCGGCCACCAGCGCGGCGCCGATGGGGATGCCGCCCTCGGCGCGTCCAGCGCGCGCCTCGGCGATGGCCAGCGCGAGGAAGCGCTCGTCATCGGCGCGGCTGGCGTCTCCCTCGCCGTGGCTGGCGCCCGCCTGCGGGGTGGGTCGCGTCTCCATCGCTCCTCCTTGCTGGCTCGTCAGGCGCGACGATAGGGCTTCAGGTAGGCCCCCGGGTAGGCCACGTTGCGGCCCGAGAGGGCGAGCGCGGCGATGACCACCAGGTAGGGCAGCGCCAGCAGCAGCTCGGAGGGCACGCCCTCGAAGCCGGGCAGGATGCGCAACCGCAGCTGGAGCGAGTAGACGAGCGAGAAGATGAGCGCCCCGAGGGTCGCGCGCCAGATGCCCCAGCGGCCGAAGATGACCAGGGCCACGCAGACCCAGCCGCGCCCGGCGATGATGTCGAGGGTGAAGCTGCCCAGCGCGGCCAGCGTGAAGAAGGCGCCGCCCACGGCCATCAGCGCGCCGCCGATCATGAGCGCCGCGTAGCGCGTGCGGGCGACGCTGATGCCGGCCGCGTCGGCCGCCTCGGGGTTCTCGCCCACGGCACGCACGGCCAGCCCGAAGCTGGTCCGCATCAGCACCCACCAGGCGACGGGCACGAGCAGCAGGAAGGCGACGTAGGTCAGCGCGTACTGGCTGAGCACGGATCCCGGGCCGAGCGGCTCCAGCAGCGGCCAGGGCTCGATGCGCTTGAGGCCCTCGGCGCTGCCGAAGTAGAGGCGGTTGACGTACTCGCTGACGCCGATCAGCCCGAGCGTCAGGCCGATTCCGGCCACATGCTGGTTCGTGCCCAGGGTGACCGTGAGCAG
>DASSPM010000061.1:0-29617 GCA_035699625.1 Candidatus Limnocylindrales bacterium
TCGGTCTGGTCGAGCCTCAGCCGGTGCTGCGGGCCCGCACCTCACGCCGGCGCCAAGAGCGGCTCGCCGCCGGCTGACGCGCGACGCTCGCGGCTTCTGCTTAGGCTGCGGCGGGCGCGGGAGGGGGCACACGCCCGCCGCCTGGAAAGATGCCGGCTCAGGCCGCGACCACCACCGCGCCTTCTTCTTCCTCGGCCTCGGCTTCGCCGCCCACGCCCAGGGTCTCCTCGTCATCGGGCTCGTCGGGCTCGACCCCCAGGCGCTCGGCCTGGGCGGCCAGGCTCTCGGCAGCGGCCTCGGTGGCGTAGTCCTTCTTGCGCCGCCCGGAGAGCATCTCGACCGAAGAGGCGACGACCTCGGTCTTCCAGTGCCGCTGCTTCTTGTCGTCGTCCCACTGGCGCGTCTGCAGGCGCCCCTCGACGGCCATCATCTGGCCCTTGCCCAGGTACTGGCCGCAAATCTCGGCCAACCGGTCCCAGGTGACCACGGCGTGGTATTCGGACTTCTCCGTGCCGCCGCGGTAGTCGTTGGTGGCCACCGAGAAGGTGGTGACCGTCTTGCCGCTGGCCAGCGTGCGCATCTCGGGGTCGCGCGTCAGGCGACCCGTGAGCAGGACCCGGTTCATCTCCGTCTTCCTCCCGGTCCGCGGCGCGGACCACAAGCGGCGGGCTCGATCACGGCGGGCCGCTTCGGCGGGAGCGGATGCCGGGCGGCATGCTAGCGGCCGCCGCTCGACGGGCGCTCGACCGCGGATCGACGCCGGCTAAACCGGCCGGCCGGTCCGGTCCGGCGGAGCTCAGCCGCGCAGGAAGAAGAAGCTCACGGCCAGGATGAGGTAGACGCCGAGCAGCAGCGCGCCCTCCAGCCAGTTCGACTCGCCGTCGAAGGCGATGAGCGCGGTGATGCCGGCGGCGGCGGCCACGGCGGCCACCTCGAGCGGCGTGAAGACGAGGTCCATGGGCTGGCCCACGAGGAGGCCCAGCAGGACCAGCACGGGCGCCACGAAGAGGGCCACCTGGAGGCTGGAGCCGATGGCCACGGCCATGGCGAAGTCCATGCGGTCCTTCCAGGCCAGCTGCACCGCCACGAGGTGCTCGGCCAGGTTGCCGATGGTCGGGATGAGGATGACGCCGGCGAAGAGGGCGGTCAGGCCGAAGGCGTCGACGAAGGGCTCGATCGCGCCGACGAGCGCCTCGGAGACGACCGCCAGCAGCACGGCGGTCAGGCCCAGCACGGCGATGGCCACGGGCGCCGACCAGGCCGGCCCGGCATGGGCCTCGGGATGCTCGCCGCCGCCGAGCACCTGGCTCGGGTGCCTGAAGCGGTAGCCCAGGGCCAGGAAGTAGAGCACCATCAGCACCAGCGAGACGAGCACGTTCTCCTCGACCCGACCGGGCTCGCCTGCCGCCTGGCCGCCGGCGAGGGCGAAGACGGCGGGGATGAAAAGGCCGATCACGGCCAGCACGAGCAGCGTCGCGTCGAGGCCGGCCACCTTGGCATCGAAGCGCTGGCGGCCGTGGCGCAGGCCGCCGGCCAGCAGGCTGGCGCCGAGCACCAGCAGCAGGTTGCCGATGATGGAGCCGGTGATGGACGCCTTGACCACCTCGAGCAGCCCGGCGCGCAGGGCGAAGAAGGCGATGATCAGCTCGGCCACATTGCCGAAGGTGGCGTTGAGGATGCCGCCCACCTGGGGCCCGGTGAGCGCGCCCAGGCGTTCGGTCGAGATGCCCACCACGTAGGCCAGGCCGAGGATGGCCGCGGCGCTGACCAGGAAGAGCGGCGTGCCGTGCACGCCGACGAGGTACTCCATGGCGATGGCCGCCGCGCTGAGGCCGAGCGTGGCGAGCAGGACGACACGGCCGAAGGGCGACAGCTCGCGCAGCACGGGCATGGGCATGGCCGGGATGCTAGCCGCTCCCGGGTCGGAAGAGGTCGCGCCGGGGCAGGCCGGTCACGGCGGCCACGCGGCGGGCGGCGGCCGAGCGTGCCATGCCCTCCCCCACCAGCCGCGCCACCTCCGCCCGGCCGGCCGCCAGGTCGCCTGTGGCACGAGGCTCGGCAAGCGTCGGGGCAGGGTCGCCGGCGGCCCGCCCGGCGACGACGATGGTCACCTCGCCGCGCGGGGCAGCACGCTCGGCCCGCTCTGCCAGCTCGCCCAGGCTGCCGCGCCAGACCTCCTCGTGCAGCTTGGTCAGCTCCCGGCAGAGGGCCGCGGCACGCGCGGGGCCGCAGGCCGCGGCGAGGTCGGCCAAGGTCTGCGCGGCCCGCCCGGGCGCCTCGAACAGGACCGTGGCTCGCTCGTCGGCGGCGATGCGCGCCAGCCGCTCACGCCGCTCCCGACCACGGCGCGGCAGGAAGCCCTCGAAACCCCAGCGCGGCGCGGGCAACCCGCTGGCGACCAGCGCCGTCAGCACCGCCGAGGCGCCGGGCACGGGCACCACGCGGCCGCCACTGGCGGCCCAGGCGGCCACGAGGCCCTCGCCGGGGTCGCTCACGAGGGGCGTGCCGGCATCGGTCACGAGGGCCAGGTCTTCGCCCGAGGCGAGGTGTCGCAGCAACTCCGGCTCGCGCGCCAGAGCGTTGCGGGCGTGGTAGCTGACGAGGCGCGTATCGAGGCCGTGGCGCGCCCAGAGGCGGCGCGTGAGTCGCGTGTCCTCGGCCGCCACGAGCGGCACCGCGCGCAGCACCTCGAGCGCGCGCAGTGTCACGTCGCCCAGGTTGCCGATGGGCGTGGCCACGACATAGAGCGTGCCGCCGTCGAGGCGGCCGGCCTCACTTCCGGGCAGAGCCGGGCCTCCGGCGCGGGTAGAGATAGTCGATGCCGGTGGTGCGCGGCCCGAGCTTGGCGATGGGCGGCACCTGGCGCTTGAACTCGGAGGCCGCCACCAGCCGCTCGACGCGCGCCACGAGCGCCGCCTCCACGCCCAGCCGCGTGGCGACCTCGTCGGCCGAACGGCGGCGATCCACCAGCCAGTAGAGGATGCGATCGAGCGCAGCGTAGTCGAGGCCCACCTCGGACTCGTCGCTCTGGCCCGGCCAGAGGTCGGCCGAGGGCGCCTTGCGCACGATGGCGTCGGGCACGCCCACGGCGATGGCCAGCTGGCGGACCTGGCTCTTGTAGAGGTCGCCGATGGGGTTGAAGGCGCAGGCCGAGTCGCCGAAGAGCGTGGTGTAGCCGATGAGCGTCTCGGTCTTGTTGCCCGTGCCCGCGACCAGGCCGCCCCAGGTCACCGAGTGGTCGTAGAGCACGGCCATGCGCGTGCGGGCCATGAGGTTGCCGCGGCGGACGGGCGAGGCGTCGCTCGCGGCGCCACCGGCGCCCTCCGGCGATGCCTCGAGCGCCCCGAAATAGGCATCGACCATGGGCGAGATGTCGACCAGCGTGCTGGCGCAGCCGAGCCGCCGCACCACCTCCTCGGCGTCCGCGCGCGACGCGGGCGACGAGGTCCGGTAGGGCATCAGCAGGCAGAGCAGCCGCTCCGGCCCGATGGCCTCGGCCACCAGGTGCGCCACGAGCGCCGAGTCGATGCCGCCCGAGAGGCCGAGCACGACCCGCTCGAAGCCCGCCTGGCGCAGCTGCGCGCGGATGAACTCAGCGGTGATGCGCCGCGCGACGGCGGTGTCGATGGCCAGCTCGGCCGGCAGCTCGAAGGGCAGCGGCGCCGGCTGGGCCGCGCTCACGGTGCCCGCTCGGCGACGGCGGCCGCCTCCGGGGCCACGTCGAAGCCGGCCTCGGCGCCCGGCTCGGCCGTCAGGTCGGGCGCCTCCCCTGCCCGCTCGCGCACGATGCGCTCCAGCTGGCGCAGCACCACCTCCGGCCGCTCGTCACGCAGCAGGGGCAGAGCGATGCGCTCGCGGCGCAGGTCGCTCGAGTCGAGCTCGGCGAAGAAGAGGCCCTCGTCGTGCAGCGGCGCCTGGAAGACGGTTTCGCCGGCCGGCCCGACCACCTCGGAGCCGCCCCAGAAGGTGATCGATTCGTCCACGCCGACGCGGTTGACGAAGACCACGAAGGAGGTCGTCAGTTGCGCGTAGCAGCGGTTGAGCGTGCGCCAGGAGCTGGCCGTGCCCAGGCCGACCTCGTTGACGGCGGCCACGTCCCGCCCGGGCGAGGAGGAGATGTTGATCAGCAGCTGCGCGCCGTCGAGCGCCAGCAGGGCCGGCACCGACAGGTGCCAGAAGTCCTCGCAGACGGCCAGCCCCAGGCCCAGGCCGAGGCGGCTGGGCACGGCGCGCAGGATGGTGCCCGCGGCGAAGAAGCGCCGCTCGTCGAAGAGGCCGTAGGTGGGCAGGAAGACCTTGCGGTGGACGTGGCGGATGGCGCCGTCCTCCATCAGCGCGGCGGCGATGAAGAGGCGATGGTCGGCCGCCTCCTCGACGAAGCCGACCACGGCCGACATGCCCACCGTCTCGGCCGCCAGCCTGGCCAGGCGCGGGTCGTCGAGGCGCATGGCCACCTCGGCGTTGAGGTCCTGCAGCAGGTAGCCGGTCAGGCCGAGCTCGGGGAAGACGGCCAGGTCGGCGCCCCCGGCGCGCGCCTCGGCCAGCAGCTCGTGGTGCCGGGCCAGGTTCTCCTCGAGCAGGCCGAGCCGGGGGGCGATCTGCGCCAGCGCGACGCGCAGCGGCTTCATGAACGGAGTCTAGCGCCGCCTGCCGAGGCCTCCCGCCAGCGGAGGTCAGGCGGGCGGGGTGGCGGCGGGCGGGATGGCGGGCCGCGGCGCCTCGGCGGCCGTCGGCACGGGCCGTCCCGTGGCCTGGAGCTGCTCCCGCGAGCCCTCCACCTCCTCGGCGAAGTGGCAGGCGACCTGGGATGTGCCGACCGGGCGCAGTGCCGGATCCTCGGTCACGCAGCGCTCGGGGTCGCCCAGCTTCTCGCGCAGCCAGCAGCGTGTGTGGAAGCGGCAGCCCTCGGGCGGGTTGGCCGGGCTGGGCACGTCGCCGCTGAGGATGATGCGCCGCCGGCGCCGCTCCACGGCCGGGTCGGGGATGGGCACCGCGGAGAGGAGCGCCACGGTGTAGGGGTGCAGCGGCCGCGCGTTGAGCTCACGCGACGGCGCCAGCTCGACGATGCGCCCCAGGTACATGACCGCGATGCGGTCGCTGATGTGGCGGACCACGGAGAGGTCGTGGGCGATGAAGAGGTAGGTCAGGTCGAACTCGCCCTGCAGCCGCTCGAGGAGGTTGATGATCTGGGCCTGGATCGAGACGTCGAGGGCGCTGATCGGCTCGTCGGCCACGATCAGGTCCGGGTTGAGCGCCAGCGCCCGCGCCACGCCGATGCGCTGGCGCTGGCCGCCCGAGAACTCGTGCGGGTAGCGCTCGCCGTAGTCGGGGTCGAGGCCGACCGTGGCCAGCAGCTCGCGCACCCGCTCGCGTCGCTCGCGCGAGGTGCCCACGCCGTGCACCTCGAGCGGCTCCGAGATGATGCCCGCCACGTTCATACGCGGGTTCAGGCTCGCGTAGGGGTCCTGGAAGATCATCTGCATCCGCCGCCGCATGCGTCGCAGGTCGGCGCCCTCGAGGCCGGAGATGTCGGTGCCCTCGAAGAGGATGCGGCCTTCGGTCGGCTTGTAGAGGCGCACGATGGCACGGCCGGTGGTGGACTTGCCGCAGCCCGACTCGCCCACCAGCCCCAGCGTCTCGCCCCGCCGCAGCTCGAAGCTGACGCCGTCCACCGCCTGGACGTCGCCGATGTGGCGCTCGAAGATGAGCCCCTCGGTGATGGGGAAGTAGACCTTCAGCTGCTCGAGGCGGACGAGCGGCTCGGACGCACTCGTCGCGGGGCCCGTGACGGCCGGGGCCCGGCTCATCGCTGCTCGCCCTCCTCGGGCGACTGCGGCAGCCCGTGCGCGCCGGGCAGCGCGGTGGCCGGCGCGCCGGAGTCGTCGAAGACGACCAGCTCCTCCTCGACCGCGCCCTCCGCGGCGACCAGCTCATCGACCACGTCCCCCGGCGGCGGCGCCGGCACGAAGCCGGGGCGGAGCGGCCGCCCGGCGCGCGCCTCGTCGGCCGTGGGCCGGTTGTGACAGGCCACCCGATGGCTGGCGCGCGGCCCGCTGAGCACGACCTCGGCGCTGCCGTCGACCGGCTCGAGTGGCGGCATCTCCGTCCAGCAGACCTCGAGGCGCCAGGCGCAGCGCGGCGCGAAGGGGCAGCCGGTCGGCGCCCGGCGCTGGTCGGGCGGCACGCCTTCGATGGGGATGAGCTTCTCGCCCGGTGGCGCGTCGAGGCGCGGGATGGAGTGCAGCAGGCCGACGGTGTAGGGATGCGAGGGCCGCTCGAAGAGCGCGTCGGTCGTGCCCGCCTCGACGATGTGCCCGGCGTACATCACGTTGAGGCGCTGCGTGATGCCGGCCACCACGCCCAGGTCATGGGTGATGACGATGACGGCCGTGCCGGCGCGCTCGGTCAGGTCGCGCAGCAGCTCCAGCACCTGGGCCTGGATGGTCACGTCGAGCGCCGTGGTCGGCTCGTCGGCGATGAGCAGCTTCGGCTCGAGCGCCAGGGCCATGGCGATCATCACGCGCTGGCGCATGCCGCCGCTGAACTGGTGGGGATAGCTCTTGAGACGGTCGGCGGGGTGCGGGATGCCCACCATGGAGAGGAGCTCGACCGCGCGCTGGCGTGCGTCCGCCACCGAGACCTGGCGATGCGCCCGGATCGTCTCGACCATCTGCTCCTCGATGGTCAGCACCGGGTTGAGGCTGGTCATCGGGTCCTGGAAGATCATGGCGATGTCCCGGCCGCGCACCTCGCGCATCTCGCGCTCGGGCAGCGCCAGCAGGTCCTGGCCGTCGAAGATGACGCGGCCGCCTTCGACCTTGCCGGCAGGCTTGGGCAGCAGGCGCATCACGGCCAGGTTGGTGACGCTCTTGCCGCAGCCCGACTCACCCACCAGGCCCAGCGTCTCGCCCTCCTCCAGTTCGAAGGAGACGCCGTTCACGGCGTGGATGGTGCCCTCGTGGGTGCGGAAGCGCACGACGAGGTCGTCGACGTCGAGGAGTGCCACGGTCAACGCCTCAGCCGCGGGTCGAGTGACTCGCGCAGGCCGTCGCCGAGGAGGTTGAAGCCGATGGCGCTGATGACGATGGCCAGGCCCGGGAAGAAGATGAGGTGCTGGGCCTGGTGCAGGAACTTGGTCGAGTCGGTCAGCATCGTGCCCCACTCCGCGGTGCGCGGGTCGGGCGGCCCGAGACCCAGGAAGCCAAGGCCCGCCACATCGATGATGGCCGTTGCCAGGGCCAGCGTGGCCTGCACGATGAGCGGCGTCAACGCATTGGGCAACAGGTGCCGGAAGAGCAGCCGCGGGCTCGAGGCGCCGATCGAGCGGGCGGCGATGACGAAGTCCGACTCGCGCAGCGCCAGCAGGCTGCCCCGCAGCAGGCGCGCGAAGATGGGCGCGTTGGTGGCGGCCACGGCGAGCATGATCTGGAAGAGGCCGCGGTCGAGCCAGGCCACGATGCCGATAGCCAGCAGGATGCCGGGGATGGCCAGCAGCACGTCCACGACGCGCATCAGGATGGTGTCCACGCGACCGCCGATACCACCCGCCAGGGCGCCGATGGTGCCGCCCATGAGCAGGCCCAGGACGACCGACACGACGCCCACCTGGAGGCTGACGCGGGCGCCGTAGAGGATGCGGCTGAACTCGTCGCGGCCCTGCAGATCGGTGCCCATGATGTGCTCCGCGCTGGGCGGCTTCAGGCGGTCGACGAGTCTCCCGGCAAGAGGGTCGTAGGGCGCGATGACCGGTGCCAGCAGGGCTGCCAGCACGAAGATGCCGATGAAGAAGAACCCCACCAGCGCCGGCCGATTACGCAGCAGGCGGCGCAGCGCGTCACGCCACAGGCCGCGGCTGGCACGGGCGGGGACGGGGCGCGCAGCGACGGTCACGGCGCTCATCTCAGGAGTACCTGATGCGCGGGTTGAGATAGGCGTAGCCGATGTCGACCACCAGGTTGACCACGATGAAGATGAGCGCGAAGAGCAGGATGGCGTTCTGGACCACCAGGTAGTCGTGGTTCTGGATGGCGTCGACGACCCAGGCGCCCACGCCGTTCCAGGCGAAGACCGTCTCGGTGATGACGGCCCCGGCGAGAAGACCGCCCACCTGCAGGCCGATGACCGTGGTCACCGGTAACCAGGCGTTCCGCATGATGTGCCGATCGTCGACGCGCCGTTCCTTGAGGCCCTTGGCTCGGGCGGTGCGCACGTAGTCCTCGTTGGCCACGTCGAGCACCGCCGCGCGCGTGATGCGCGTGACGATGGCAAGGGGGATGGAGCCCAGCGCGATGGCCGGCAGGACGAGATGCTTGAGGGCATCGACGAAAGCCGCCGGCTTGCCCGCCAGCAGGGTGTCGAGGAGCATGAAGTTGGTCACCGCGTCGATGCCCAGGCGCGGGTCGATGCGCCCCGACGCCGGCAGCCACTTCAGCTTGACGGCGAAGATCACCTGCAGCGTCAGGCCCAGCACGAAGATGGGGATCGAGACGCCGAGCAGCGAGACGACCGTCACCGCCCCGTCCGGCCAGCCCTGCACGTGGCGGGCCGCCAGGCGGCCGAGGGGGATGCCGATGCCGACGGCGAAGATGAGCGCGGCCACGGTCAGCTCGACCGTGCCGGGGAAGCGCAGCAGGAACTCGTCGACCACCAGACGGTTATCGATGACGCTCTTGCCGAAGTCGCCGCGCAGGATGTCACTGAGGTAGAGCAGGTATTGCTCGTGCAGCGGCTTGTCGAGGCCCAAGAGCTCGCGGATGGCGGCCGTGCGCTCGGGCGTGGCGTGCTGGCCCAGGAGGGCCACGGCTGGGTCGCCCGGCAGCAGGTGCACGAAGGCGAAGAGGACGATCGACAGCCCGAACAGCACCGGGATGACCCCGAGCAGCCGCCGGGCGATGTATCTCAGCACGTCATCGGCTCGTGTCCGACGTGAAAGGGTTCCCCCGAGGCCCGAAGGCCCCGGGGGAAAGATGTGCGGGAAGAGCGCCGACTACTTGTCGAGCCAGACCGTGTTCAGCGCCTCGTTCAGGTTGCCGGCGCCGACGAAGCCCTTGATGAAGGCCTTGCCCGCGGCGGGCGGTCGCGAGTGGACGAGCGGAACGGTCGGCAGATCGCGGGCCAGGATGTCCTGAGCCTCCTCCCAGGCTGCCTTGACATCGGCCTCGGTGGGCGCCGCAAGGCCCTTGTCGAAGGCCGAGAGGAGCTCCGGCGGGCCGTAGGCGAACTCCTTGTTGGGCTTGCCTCCGTCGCCGTGGAAGAAAGCGGTCGAGAGGAAGTTGTCGGGGCCGGCCCAGTCGCAGGTCCAGCCGAGGAGCCACATGGGGAACTTGCCGACGGCCTCGTCGCGCAGGTAGCCCGTGCGCCAGCCGGCCGTCTTGAAGTTGATGGTGAAGCCGACCTTCTCGAGATCCGTGGCGATGGCCTCGGCCAGCGCCTTCGGATCGGGCATGTAGGGGCGGCTCACATCGGCCGGGTACCAGAACTCGATGGTCAGGTCGGCGCCGCTCAGGCCGGACTTGGTGATGTACTCCTTGGCCTTCGCCTCGTCGTAGGTGGGCAGGTTGAGGGCCTTGTAGTACTGGGTCGCCGGCGGCATCCAGTTGTCGGCCGGCACGGCCTGCCCGGCGTAGAAGGCGTCGATGTAGGCCTGCTTGTTGAGGGCGTGGGCGATGGCGAAGCGGACGTCCTTGTTGTCCAGGGGCTTGTGGGTGTGGTTCATCTGGAGCACAGCCACGTTGCACGAGTCGCCGCGGTCGAAGACCTGGAACTCGGCATTGCCCTCGAGGCTCTGGGCGTCATTGGGCAGGATCGTCTGGGCCATGTCGATGTCGCCCGACTGGAGGGCGTTGAACTCGGCCGTCTGGTCGGCGTACGGCTTGAAGATCACCTCGTCGAGGTGTGCCTTGGCCGCGGCGTTCCAATAGTCCTCGTTCTTGACGATGGTCACGTGGTCGTTGGGCACCCACTCCTTGAACTTGAAGGGTCCCGTGCCCACGAGGCCGGTACCCTTGCCCTGCGCATAGGGGCTCTTGGCGGGGTCCGGATTGTCGGCGTCGCCGGCCTTGAGCGCCTTGGGGCTCTGGATGCCGAACTGCGGCAGCGGCGCCTGGCTGATCAGGAAGTTGCTCTGCGGCTGCTTCAGCTTGAACTCGACGGTGGTCGCGTCGATGGCTGTGACCGAGGCCAGGTTTGACTTCTCCGCGAAGCCGCCGAAGACGGCGCCGAAGTAGTAGTTGTAGTTGTCGCGCAGCGGCTCCGGGGCGTTCAGCTGGCGCTCGTAGTTGTAGACCACGGCCTCGGCGTTGAAGGGCTCGCCGTCGTGGAACTTGATGCCCTCGCGCAGCTTGAAGGTGTAGGTCAGCAGGTCGTCGCTGACGGTGGGCATCTCCGCCGCCAGCACCGGCTCGATCTCGCTGATGCTGCCCGGCTTGGTGCCGAGGAGTCCCTCGACCACATTGAGGTGGATGTAGGACGAGTTGCTGTCGCTCACGAACGACGGGTCGGCAGCGGTCATGTCGCCCGGCAAGGCCACGACGAGGGTGCCGCCCTCCTTGACCGCGGACGTGGGCGACGGGGCGCCGCCAGTGGGCGAGGTGCCCGGCGAGGTGCCCGGCGAACCCGGCGTGGGCGACGCTCCGGGCGTGCACGCCGCGAAGACGAGTGCCAGGACGGCCAGCGCCGACCCGACCTTGGTGCGAACCATACGGTCTCCTCCTGCCTCCGTAGCCGATCACCCGAACGGCGGCCGCGACACGTCCCGCCGGCGTGGCCGGGCGGGTTCTCCCTGCGTGCCTCCTCCACTCCCCTGGGCGCGACAGCGCCCGGTGGCGTGATCGATCTGCGACGTCACGTCGCGGCGGGAAGCCTACCACCGCGCGGCAGCGGTGCGCCAGTCTTCAGCGCAGGCTTGCGGCCGGCCGCGTCGGACCCTATGCTGCCCGCCACCGTCAGACCGGCACTGGCGTCCACCGAGCCGAGGGATCGAGCCGACAATGACCGTCCTGCTCCGCCCGCTCGCGGGCATCGCGCTGGCGACCACGATCCTTGCCGCCTGCGGCGGCGAGGGCGGCGGTGGCGGTGGCGGCGGCCCGTCGGCCCCGACCGGGGCGACGACCGCCACGGTCACGCCCGGCCAGGAGAAGACGCCGCAGATCCTGCAGGTCGGGCGCTACAAGGTGGCCTGGGAGACGAAGGGTTGCAGCTCGGTCGAGATCACCCTGGCCACGCCCGACGGCAACGTCTTCTACAGCAAGAAGTCGCGCCTGCCGCGCTTCAGCACGCTGCGCAACATCCCGGATGGGGGTGTGCTCGTGGCGCAGGTCGATCCCTCCTGCGCCGATTGGACGATCAAGCTCGATCGCGTCGGGCCGCCCGGCCAGGGCGATTCTTCCGACTGATACGAGCCGACGTTCAGTCGGGCGGGACCTCGGCGGCGACCACCTGGGGCTGACCGGCGGCGGCCTCGTCCACGGCCCCAGCGGTGATCTCCTCGGCGTAGTGGCAGGCGACCCGGTGATTGGGCCGGAAGGTCCGCAGCTCCGGCTCCTCGGTCACGCAGCGCTCCGGATTGCCGAGCTGCTCCCGCAGCCAGCAGCGGGTGTGGAAGCGACAGCCCGACGGGGGCGCCGCCGGGCTCGGCACGTCGCCCTTGAGCACGAGCCGCTTCTTGCGCCGGCGCGGGTCGGGCTCGGGTACGGCAGAGAGGAGCGCCACGGTGTATGGGTGGCGCGGATCCGAGTAGAGCTGTGAGACGTCGGCGAGCTCGACGATCTTGCCCAGGTACATGACGCCCACGCGGTCGCTGATGTGCTCGACCACGGCCAGGTTGTGGGCGATGAAGAGATACGTCAGCCCGAGGTCCTGCTGCAGGTCGTCGAGGAGGTTGAGGACCTGGCTCTGGATCGACACGTCCAGCGCCGAGACGGGCTCGTCACAGACCACGAACTCCGGGTTGAGCGCGAGGGCGCGCGCGATGCCGATGCGCTGGCGCTGGCCGCCCGAGAACTCGTGCGGATAGCGATGGATATGGCTCTGATTGAGCCCGACCTTGGCCAGCAGTTCGCGCACCAGCTCCTCGCGCTTGGCCCGGTCGGTGAGGCCGTGCACGAAGGGACCCTCGCCGATGATCTCGCCGACTGACATGCGCGGGTTGAGGCTCGCGTAGGGGTCCTGGAAGACGACCTGCATGTCCCGCCGGACGGCCTTCATCTCGCGGTTGCCGAGCTTGAAGATGGGCCGATCCTTGATGTAGACCTGGCCCGCGGTGGGCGGGATGAGGCGCAGCATCACCTTGCCCAGGGTCGTTTTGCCACAGCCCGATTCGCCGACCAGGCCGAGCGTCTCGCCGCGCCGAACCTCGAAGGAGACGCCGTCCACGGCACGTACGGCGCCGAGCTTGTTGACGCCGAGCAGGCCGCCGCGGATCTCGAAGTGCTTGACCAGGTCCTCGACCCGGATGAGCACCTCGCCCTTGGCCGCAGCCTCGTGGCCGAGGGCGAACTCCGGGTCGATCTGGGCGGGGCTCTGCGCCGCCGCCTCGGCGGTCGTCGTCTCCATCTGCCTCTCGGTCATGCCCCGGCCACCGAGAGTTGCTGCGCGGCCGCCTCGGCGACCTCAGCCTCCGGGGCCTCGCCCACGGCAGGCGGCTCGCCGGCCGGCGTGAGCCAACAGCGGCTGATGTGGCCCGGCGCGACCTCCTGGAGCGGCGGCGGCGTGTCGCAGATGGGCATGGCGTACGGGCAGCGACGCTTGAAGAGACAGCCCGTGGGCAGGTTCAAGGGGTTGGGCACCACGCCCCTGATGACCTCGAGCCGCTGCCGCTTCTCTCCCAGTCGAGGGATCGAGTTGAGCAGGCCCTTGGTGTAGGGGTGATGGGGCCGCTCGAAGACGGTCATCACGTCCGAGCGCTCGACGATCTTGCCGGCATACATGACGACCACCTCGTCGGCCATCTCGGCGACCACGCCGAGGTCGTGCGTGATGAGCATGATGGCCATCTGGTTCCGCTCTCGAAGTGCCTTCATCAGCTCCAGGATCTGCGCCTGGATGGTCACGTCGAGAGCGGTCGTCGGCTCATCGGCGATGAGCAGCTCGGGGTTGGTCGAGAGCGCCATGGCGATCATCACGCGCTGCCGCATGCCGCCCGAGAGCTGGTGCGGGAACTCGTGCGCCCGCCGCTTGGCGTCGGGGATGCCCACCGCCCGGAGCATCTCGATGGCCCGGTTCATGGCTTCCCTGCGGCCGACCGCCTCGTGCATCTCGACCGCCTCGGCGATCTGGTCGCCACAGGTATAGACGGGATTGAGGCTGGTCATCGGCTCCTGGAAGATCATGCTGATGGTGTTGCCGCGGACGTCTCGCATCTCCCCCTCGCCAACCGTCAGCAGGTCGCGGCCGCGCAACAGCACCTTGCCATCGACGATCTTGCCGGGCCGCTCGATGAGCCGCATGATGCTCATGGCGGTGATCGACTTGCCGCAGCCCGACTCGCCCACGATGCCCAGCGTCTGCCCGTCACGGATCTCGAAGGTGACGCCGTCGACAGCCTTGACCGTGCCGTCACGGGTGAAGAAGTGGGTCCGGAGGTCCTTGATCTCGAGGAGGTTCCGTCCCGGTCGCTCGATGCTCACCCTCAGGCCTCGATGCGCTGGCGCGGGTCGAGGGCGTCTCGCAGGCCGTCGCCCAGGAAGCTCGCGCAGAGCACGAGCAGGACGAGCACCACGCCGGGATAGAGTGCACGCTCCGGGGCCGAGAAGAAGTAGCTCTGGGCATTGGTGAGCATGTTCCCCAGGCTCGCCTCGGGCGGGCTGATGCCGAAGCCGAGGAAGCTCAGGGCAGCCTCCGTGACGACCGAGTCGGCCACGCCCAGGGCGGCCGCCACGACGAGCGGCGCCATCGCCGCCGGCAGCATGTGGCGCACGATGATCCGCCGATGGCCGGCGCCGAGCGCCCGGGCCGCCTGCACGTAGTCGGCGTTGCGCAGGGCCAGGAACTCGGCCCGGATGAGCCGCGCGGCCAGCGTCCAGCCGGTGATGCCGATAGCGATGATGACCACGCGCACGTCGCCCACGCCGAAGAGGCTGACGATCATCAGGATGATGAAGAGTCCCGGCAAGGAGAGCACGATGTCCACGAAGCGCATCAGCAGGTTGTCGGTCCAGCCGCCCATGTACCCCGCGATCGAGCCGACGAGGATGCCGATGCCGACGATGATGAGCACGGCGGCGAGCCCGATGAGGAGCGAGGTCTGGGTCGCCTTGGCCAGCCTGACGGCGATGTTCTGGCCGATCTCGTTGTAGCCCAGGGGTGCCTCCACGGTGGCCATGGCGTCGACGCGGTCGAGACGCGTCAGCTTGTAGGTGTTGCCGGTCAGCGTGGGCACGGCCAGAGCCAGCACGACCAGGACCGCGAGCACGATGAGAGCCATGACCGCAAGCCGATGCTGGGCGAATCGCTGCCGGACGAGCTGCCAGTACGTCCGAACGGGGATGAGATCGACCTCGTCGACGGCCTCGCCGCGCTCGCTCGGGGCGACCGGCGCGATCGGTGCTGCGGTCAGGGTCGGATCGGCTCGTTCCATGCGGGCCCCCTAGTACTTGATGCGCGGATCGACCACGCCGTAGAGGACATCGGCCAGAAGGTTGCCCACGATGACCAGGACGCCGCCCAGCATGCTGGTCGCAAGGACCACCGGATAGTCGCGGTTGCCGATGGCGGCGATGGTCAGCTGTCCCAGGCCGGGCCAGCTGAAGATGAACTCGGTGATGACGGCGCCCGCAAGCAGGCTGGGGATGGTCAGACCGAGCAGGGTGATGATGGGGATGAGTGCGTTGCGCAGGGCGTGCTTGCCCAGCACGCGCGACTGCGGCAGGCCCTTGGCTCGTGCCGTCCGGACGTAGTCCTGGTGCAGCACCTCGAGCATCGATGAGCGCATATAGCGCGCCCAGCCGGCGATCTGCTGGATGGCCAGGCTGGTCACCGGCAGCACCAGGTGCCAGGCGAGATCGAGCAGGTCGTTGTCCTTGCCGAAGCTGGTCTGGCCGAAGGTCGGGAAGAGACCCCTGCCGTCGGGGCCCCGCAGGACCACTCCGCCGATGTACAGCACGTACACGCCCAGCAGGAACGAGGGCACGGCATAGCCGACTGTGGCCAGGGTGGTGATGAGCTTGTCGGCGAAGCTGTACTGCCTGACCGCGGCCAGCACGCCGATGGGGATGGCGAAGATGATGGTCACCATGAGCGAGACGCCCATGAGCTGCATCGTGGCGGGCACGCGCTCGGCGATCTTGTGGATGACCGGTTGGCCGTCGAGGAAGCTGTAGCCCCAGGCTTCGGGGCGCCAGATCTGCAGGAAGCCCGTGAACCAGCGCAGGTACTGCTCGATGAGCGGCTTGTCGAGTCCGTAGAGGACGCGCAGCCGTTGCAGCTGCTCGGGCGTGACGCGCGGGTTCCGGAACCGGTCGACCGGATCCCCCGGCGAGAGGTAGACGATGAGGAAGACGATGAGGGAGATCCCGACCAGGATCGGGATCGCCTGGATCAGTCTTCGGAGGACATAACTGAGCATCGTGGCGGGTGACCCTGTAGCGACCGTGATGGCCCGAGCCGGATACGGATGGTGGCGCCCTGACGGGGCGCCACCATCCTACATCTGCGGTCCGGACCGACGGTCGATCCGGGGTGCCTTATGCCTTACTGCTTGATGTTGGTGATCTTCTCCATCTCCCAGAAGAACGTGGGCGTGTCCATGTTCTCCGGGGTGAACTCGCCGCCGGTGCTGTTGACCGACTTGGCCAGCGCCTCGCGGGCGATGTCAGACCAGGCGAAGAGGTACGGCAGCTCCTCGGCGACGATCTCCTCGAAGCGCTTGTAGATCTCGGCCCGCTTGGCCTGGTCGAGTTCCACGAGGCCGTCTTCGATGAGCTTGTCGGCTTCCGCGTTCTTGAAGCAGCCGTAGTTGTTGAGGTCCGGCTTCTCCTTGGTGGTGCACTGGCTGGAGTGGAAGAGCGAGTACGGATCCGGGTCGAAGCCCGTGCCCCAGCCGCCGAAGTAGGCGTCAAAGGGCTCCTTGCTCCCGGCCGGGATGTGCGGGAACGTGGTGAGCATCGGGATGAGCACGGCCTGGAAGTCCGCCTCCTTGACCTTCAGCTCCATGCCGCACTCCTTGACCTGGTCGGCCGTGAGCTGCATGAACTTGATGCGGTCTTCCTTGCCGGCGCGGACGAGGACCTCCGTGGACAGCTTCTTGCCGCCCTTCTCGTAGATGCCGTCGGACCCGAGCGTCCAGCCGGCACCCTCGATGAGGCTCTTGGCCTTGGCCACGTCGCGCGGCTGGTACTTCTCGACGTTCGGGTTGTAGGCCCACGATGCGGGCGGGATGTCGCCGTAGATGGCGATGCCCTGGCCGTTCGTGGCGGCCTGCACGGTGGCCTCCTTGTCGATGCACCAGGCCATCGCCTGGCGCAGGGCCTTGTCGGCGAAGAGCCGGCCCTCGCGGAGGTTGAATTGGATCTCGAAGTTGCCGAAGTCCGGGTACTCGGCGAACTTGATGTTCGGGTCGTCCTTGAGCGCCGAGTAGGCGTCAGCGGTGAGCGAGAACTTCCAGTCGACCGAGCCGCTCTTGAGCGCGTTCGCCGCCGCCACATCGTTCTTGATGATGGGCAGGAACATCCTCGAGATCTGGGGCTTGCCGAAGTGGTACTTGTCGTTGGCCACGAACGTCAGGTCCTGGCCGGGCCGGAACGTCTCCAGCTTGAAGGGGCCCGAGCCAACGGGGCTGCGCCCGATGTCGAGCAGCGGGTAGGCCGCCGCGACCTTGTCCGCCTCCGGGGCGGCGAAGGTGGCGTTGAGGTCGGCCAGGATGCCCGAGAGCGCCGTGCCGTAGGCAGCGGCGTCGGGCGAGCCGTCCTCGCCCACGAAGGTGGCCTTGTCCGGGAGGGTCAGCCCGGCCTTCTGCAGGAGCGCCTCCATCTCCGGCGCGAGCGCGCCGAGGTCGGCGCCCTCGGCGCCGGCCTTGTCAGCGAGTGCCTTGACCTCGGCGGCGGTCACGTTCTGCTGGCCGCTCTGGAACTTGGCGTAGCTGGCCTCGACGGCCTTCTTGCTGTCGATGAAGATGCCCGGCAGGTTGACCGTGGCGAAGGGAGCGTACTTCTGCTTCAGCTTGAATTCGACGGTCCGCTCGTCGATCTTGGTCACGGAGTCAAGGAAGTCCGCCAGGCAGACGGACGGGTTGAAGCGGCAATTGGGGGACTTGGCGATCTCGTAGGTGAAGACCACGTCGTCGGCCGTGACGTTGCCGCCGTCGCTGAAGTAGGCGTTGTCGACCAGGGTGATGGTCCAGGTGAGGCCGTCCGCGCTGATCTTGGCCGGCTCTTTGGCCAGGTCGGGGACGGGGGTCAGGGCGGCATCGTAGCGATAGATGGCGCTATAGAGCCACTGGGCCGCTTCGGCGGTGGGCACGTCGCTGAGCGCGTTGGTCAGGAGCGACATGTCGCCGTCGAGGGCGTAGGTCAGGGTCTGCTCCGCGGCGCCGGTGGCGCCACCTGTGGGTGAAGTGCCCGGCGAGCCGGGGCTGGTGGGCGGCTGGGTCGCGCCTGGCTGGCACGCGGCCGCGACGAACATGAGCGAGGCAAGCAGGGACAGGCCTCGTCGAGTCCGTAGACTCATGGGCTTCCTTCCTCCTGTGTGGACGTCGCAGCGGCCGCCATCGGCGCCCGATCGTCTCCGAGCTCCACGGACCTCCCGACACACTGCGCTGAACGCGCGCGTCTCCCAACGAGGGGCCGTGAACGCTGGCGCATTATCGGCCCGCCCTCCAAGGGGTGTCAAGGAAGTGACACGGCCCCGGTCGTCCAGGCGACATGAGCGCCGCCCTCACGGTGCGGCCAGCGTCCAGCGCTCGGGCGCGCGGCCGTAGCCGGGGCGACTCGGATCGACCGGCTCGCCGGCCTCCCGCAGGCGTCCCGAGACGGCGGCGTACTCGAGGTCGTACCAGAGCGGCAGGATGGGCACCAGCTCGGCCAGGCGGGTCACGAGGCGGGCGTAGGCGTCGGCTCGGGCGCCCTCGTCGGTGCTGGCGGCGGCAGCGTCGAGGAGGCGGTCCGTCTCCGGGTCGGCCCAGCCGCCGATGTTGGCGTCACCCGGCTTCTGCTCGCTGGTGACCCGCGCGGAGTGGAGCACACCCAGATCGAGCGACGGGTCCGCTCCCAGCCCGTAGGCATGCAGGAAGGTGTCGAAGTCGTTGGGGTACTCCAGCTGGCGCAGCAGGTCGCTCGAGCTCAGTTCGCTCTCCTGCACGCGCAGCTCGATGCCGCACTCGGCCAGTTGCTCCGCGGCGGCTCGCGCGAAGGCCAGCTGGTCGCCGCGGGTCGGCCGCACGGCGAGGCGGCTGGAGAGGCGGATCCCGTCACGGGCGTAGATGCCGTCCGCACCGCGTGCCCAACCGGCAGCCTCGAGCAGGCCGCGCGCCGCGGACACGTCCCTGGGCGGCTCGTCCGGCGGCCGCTGCGCCGCCCAGGATGATGGCCATGTCGGCAAACGCACGGGTCTGCCGCGGCCGCCGGTCGCCTCGTCGATGATCCGGGGCCGGTCGATACAGCGCGCGAAGGCCCGGCGCGCTGCGGCGTCAGCGTAGGGCCGACCAGCGCGTACGTTGAAGACGATGGCCAGGAAGCGGCCGGCGGGCTGCGCGGCCACGCGCAGCCCGCCATCCGTCTCGAGCCGCGGTACCTCGTCAGCGCGGATACGCGGCAGCCAGTCCACGTCGCCCGTGCGCAGGGCGGTCGCCGCCGCGGCCGCATCGCGCATGATCACCAGCTCCACGCCGTTCGTGCCCGCGCGGCCGCCGAAGTAGGCCTCGTTGCGGGCCAGCGTGAGCGACTCGCCGGGCACGTGACGCTCGAAACGGAAGGGCCCGCTGCCGACCGGCTGACGGCCAAGGTCGAGCAGCGGCAGCGCCGCCGCGAGTCGGTCGTCCTCGGCTGGCGCGTCGAGCACCGCCACGAGGTCGTCGAGCAGCCCGGCAAGGGCCCCGGCGTAGGCGTCGCGGTCGACGCTGCCGTCGGCCCGCAGGAAGCGCGCCTGTTCGGGCAGGGCCCCTCCGGCCAGGCGCAGCGTGGCCTCCAGCTCGGGCACGTAGGTCGCCGCATCGCAGGAGGGCGGCGGCGCCTCGACGAGGCACTCCTCGGCGTTGGTGGCGGCTTCGATGCGCAGCGCGAGTTCGGCCAGCCGATCGCGGCCGACGGCGCCGGTGGCGGCAACGAGGCGCTCCAGGCTTGCCCGCAGCGCGGCCGTGGGCAGGATCTCCAGCTGTGCCAGGACGGTCGAGCCGAGTGCACCCGACGGGCGGTTCAGCATGAAGACGAGGCCGCGCTCGCCGACCTGGTCGACTCCGCTCAGCTGCTCTCGGGCACGATCGCAGACCTCGCCGAAGGGACAAGCCGGCGAGATGGCCATGCGATAGCTGCCCAGCACGTCCGTCACGGTCAGTGGCGAGCCGTCGTGGAAGGTCACGCCAGGACGCAGCGTGACCTGCCAGCGCAGCCCGTCAGACGAGACGGCCGGCGGACCCTCGGCCAGGTCCGGCTGCGGCCGGAGCGCACCATCGAGGCGGTAGAGGCGGCTGTAGAGGAGGCCCGCCACGAGCCGGGCGTTGCGGTCCCTGGCGTTCGGCAGCAGACCGCCCGGCTCGGCGTCGAGGGCGACGCGCAGGGACGTGCGTGGCGGGAGCGTCGGCCGCGAGGTGACTGGCGGCAGCGCCGAGCCGATGGGCGTCGCCGTCGGCGCCGTGTCGAACGAGAAGCAGCCGCCCACCAGCGCGGCGATGACGGCGGTGCGCGCAAGGACCCCGAGCCGGCCGCTCGGCCGCCCGGCTACTGCGGGCAGGGCGTCTCGGCGCCCGTCAGCGCCCGCCAGCGTAGGTCGGGCTGACGTGCCGCGGTGGCCTCGTCGAGTCGGCGCACCGGCGCGTCGTGGGGCGCTCCCCGGACCACGTCGGGCTGGCTGTGCGCCTCCTCGGCGATGGCCAGGAGCGCCTCGGCGAAGGCATCGAGCGTTTCGAGCGCCTCGGTCTCGGTCGGCTCGATGAGCAGGCACTCCTCGACGATGAGCGGGAAGTAGATCGTGGGCGGGTGGTAGCCGTAGTCGATGAGGCGCTTCGCCACGTCGAGCGTGCGCACGCCGGTGACCTGCTTCAGCGGCCGCGCCGTGGCCACGAACTCGTGCTTGCAGGGGCGGTCGTAGGGGATCTCGTAGGTGCCCCGCAGGCGGCTCTTCAGGTAGTTCGCGGCGAGCACGGCGTCCTCGCTGACCTGCACCAGGCCGCTGCCACCGTGGGCCAGGATGTAGGCGTAGGCGCGTACCAGCACGCCGACGCTGCCCTGGTAGGCGCGCACGCGCCCGATCGAGGTGGGGCGCTCGGCGGGCCGCTCCAGGCGGAAACCGCCCTCCTCGTCGCGCAGGACGCGCGGCCCGGGCAGGAACGGTGCCAGGCGCTCCCCTGCCCCGACCGGCCCGGCACCGGGGCCGCCTCCACCGTGTGGCGTGGAGAACGTCTTGTGCGTGTTGAAGTGCATCACGTCGAAGCCGGCGGCGCCCGGCTTGAACTTGCCCAGCACCGCATTCAGGTTGGCGCCATCCATGTAGGCCAGCGCGCCCTCCGCGTGCACCGCTTCGAGCAGCTCGACGATGCCCTCCTCGAAGAGCCCCAGCGTCGAGGGGTTGGTGAGCATCACCGCCGCGGTCTGCGGCCCGAGCGCCGCACGCAGCGCGTCGAGGTCCACGCCGCCGCGCTCGTTGGAGCGGACGGTGATGGTGCGGTAGCCGGCCATGGAGGCCGTGGCGGGGTTGGTGCCGTGCGACGAATCGGGCACGATGACCTCGCTGCGCGCCGTGTCGCCGCGGGACTCGTGGTAGGCGCGCACCATGAGGATGCCGGTCAACTCGCCGTGCGCCCCGGCCGCCGGCTGCAGCGAGACCGCCGACATGCCGCTGATCTCTGCCAGCAGCTGCTGCAGCTCGAAGAGCAGCTCGAGCGTGCCCTGCGCCGTCTCATCGGGCGCCAGGGGGTGAAGCCGGGCGAAGCCGGGCAGGCGGGCGGCCCACTCGTTGAGCTTGGGGTTGAACTTCATGGTGCACGAGCCGAGGGGATAGAAGCCGGTGTCAACGGCGTAGTTGAGGTGCGAGAGGTTGACGAAGTGCCGCACCACCTCGGGCTCGTTCAGCTCGGGCAGGGCGGCCGGCGCGCGGCGGCGATGCTCGAGCGGGATGGCCTCCAGCGCGTCCGCCGGCGGATGCGGGATCTTGCCCTCGCCACGCCCGGCCCGGGACAGCTCGGCCAGGGTGGGCTGCAGCGCGGCGCCGACGGCCAGCCTGGGGTGGCCCGGCCGCCGCGGCGCCTCGGCCTCATGGCGCTCGGCGGCCAGCTCTTCGAGGGGCCGGCGCGCGACGGCGCCCTCGGTCATGCCAGCACCGCCCGCAGGGCCGTCGCGAAGCGCTCGATCTGTGCCGGCGTGGTGACCTCGGTGGCACACACCAGCAGCGCCTCGCGCAGCGCGGGGTCTTCGGGGTACCAGCGCGCGAGCGGCAGGCCGGCCAGCACGCCGTGGCGCAGCAGCTCCCGGTGGATCCGCTCCGCGTCGGGCACGCGCACAGCGAACTCGTTGAGGTACGGCGCGGAGTGCAGGCGAGGCGCGCCGGCCGCCGCCAGCGCCGTCTCGAGCTCGCGCGCGCGGGCAGCGCCGAGGGCAGCCACGTCGCGCAGACCGTGGGGTCCGAGAGTGGCCAGGTAGACCGTGGCCGCCAGCGCGCAGAGGGCCTGGTTGGTGCAGATGTTACTGGCCGCCTTCTCGCGCCGGATGTCCTGCTCGCGCGCCCGGAGGGTCATGACGTAGGCACGCCGGCCATCGAGGTCCGTCGTACGCCCCACGAGGCGGCCGGGTACCTGCCGCACCAACGCCTCGGTCGCCGCCAGCAGGCCGAGGTAGGGGCCACCGTACTGGGGCGCGATGCCCAGCGGCTGGCCCTCGCCCACGGCGATATCGGCGCCGTACTCGCCCGGCGGCGCCAGCACGGCCAACGAGACCGGTTCGACGACGGCCACGAAGAGCGCGTCCGCGGCGTGCGCCAGGCGCGCCACCTCAGCCATCGGCTCGAGCAGCCCGAAGGCATTGGGCTGGCCGACGACCACGCCGGCCACGGGCCGTCCAGGATCGGCCAGGGCCTGCTCCAGGGCCGCCAGGTCGGTCAGCCCGTCCGGCGTGGTGGGCAGTTCCTCGAGGGCCAGGTGGCCGCCCCCGAAGTAGGTCCGCGTCGTCTCCAGGTACTGGCGATGAACGGCGCGGCTGACCAGGACGCGCTCCCGGCGGGTCGCGCGCACGGTCATCAGGGCCGCCTCTGCCGTGGCCGTGGCGCCGTCGTAGTGCGAGGCGGAGACGACTTCCAGCCCGGTCAGCTCGGCCAGCAGCGACTGGTACTCGTAGATGGTCTGCAGCGTGCCCTGGCTGATCTCCGGCTGGTACGGCGTGTAGGCGGTGTAGAACTCGCCCCGACTCAGGACCTGGTCGACGGCCGCGGGGATGTAGTGGCGGTAGACGCCGGCACCGAGGAAGCTGGCCAGGTCGACCCGGTTGCGCGCCGCCAGCGCCTCCAGCCGTGCGGCGAGGGTCAGCTCGGGTTCCGGCGGCGGCAGGTCGAGACCGCGCGCGCGGACGGCCGCCGGGATGTCCTCGAAGAGGGCGTCCACGGAGTCGATGCCAAGAGCCGCCAGCATGCGCGTGCGGTCATCCTCGGTGTGCGGCCCGTAGGGCATCGGCTCAGCCGTTCTCGATGAGTGCCCGGTAGGCGGCGGCGTCCTTGAGGGATCCGGCTCCGCCACCGTCGGCCAGGCGCAGGCGGAGCATCCAGCCTTCGCCATAGGGGTCGTCGTTGACCAGTTCGGGCTTCGAGGCCAGCGCCTCGTTGACCGCCACCACCTCGCCTGCCAGCGGCGCGTAGAGGTCGCTGACGGCCTTGACCGACTCGATGACGCCGAAGGCCTGGCGCTCCTGGAGGTTCGCCCCGACCGCGGGTAGCTCGACGAAGACCACGTCGCCCAGCTGGTCGGCGGCATAGGCGGTGATGCCGACGATGCCCTCCTCGCCCTCCAGCCGCAGCCACTCGTGGTCGTCGGTGTAGCGCAGGCCGTCGGGCACGTCCACGCGGAGGCCTCCTTCGCTCAGCTCGGGCGCGTGTAGAAGGGCATCGGGACGACCTCGGCGGCGGCGCGCGCCGCCCTGATCCCGACTTCCACCATGGTACCCGGCTCGCCCTGGTCGGGCGGCACGTAGGCCATGGCGATGGGCACGCCCAGCGTGGGTGAGGCAGTGCCGCTCGTGACCACGCCGCAGGCGTCGGCCTCGCCGCGGCGATGGACCGGGTAGCCGTGGCGACCGATGCCTCGCTCGCGCAGCACGAGCCCGACGAGGGTCTTGCGAGGCCCCTCGGCGGCGACCCGCTCGAGGGCTGCCCGGCCGACGAAGTCGGCGGGCTTGTCGAACTTGACGACGCGGCCCAGGCCCGCCTCGAGCGGGTTGGTCTCGCGGTCGAGCTCGTTGCCGTAGAGCGGCATGCCGGCCTCGAGACGGAGGGTGTCGCGCGCGCCGAGGCCGACCGGCACCACACCCGCCTCGCGCCCGGCGTCGAGCAGGCGCTGCCAGACTGCGGGCGCCTCCTGCCAGGCGACGAACAGCTCGAAGCCGTCCTCGCCCGTGTAGCCCGTGCGTGCTATGTGCGCCTGGGCGCCGGCGGCGCTGCCCTCGGCGATGCTGTAGTAGCGCAGGGCGTCGAGGTCGACGTCGGTGAGCGGCCCCAGCACCACCGCCGCGCGGGGACCCTGGAGGGCGATCAGGGCGGTGCGCAGCGAGGCGTCGTCGAGCTCGGCCTCGAAGGCGGCGATGCGCTCGCGCAGCGCGTCCGCGACCGTCTCGCGGTTGGCGGCGTTGGGCACGACCAGGAAGCGCTGCTCGGCCAGGCGGTAGACGATCAGGTCGTCGAGGATGCCGCCGTCCGGGGCGCAGAGCATGGCGTAGTGGGCGCGGCCGGGCTTCAGCCGCGGCGGGTCGGTCACCAGCGCGTAGGCCAGCGCGTCGCCTGCCTGCGGACCGGTCAGCCAGAGCTCGCCCATGTGCGACAGGTCGAAGAGCCCGGCGCGCTCGCGCACGGCGCGATGCTCCTCGATGATGCCGCTGTACTGGACGGGCATCTCCCAGCCGCCGAACTCGATGAGCCGCGCGCCCAGCGAGCGGTGCGTTTCGTGCAGGGATGTGCGCAGCGGCGCGGCGACGTCGGTCATCGGTCCCCCGCTGGTGGGCTCGCCGCAAGGAGGCGCCGCGCGGCGGGCAAGGCCCGCTCCACGATGCCACGTTCGCTCTCGAAGGTCATCAAGCGCTCGGCCTCGCCCAGCGGCACCCACCGCACCTCCTCGAACTCGCGGTCACGCCGCGCCATGTCGCCGCCGGTGGCCTGCATCAGGAAATAGTGGACCGTCTTGCTGATGCGCACACCGTCCTGCATGAAGCGGTAGGCGATGGAGCCGACCGGCTCGGTGATGCGCACCTCGAGACCCGTCTCCTCGCGCACCTCGCGCAGCGCGGTCTGCGCGAGCGACTCGCCGTCGTCAGGGGTGCCCTTGGGCAGCGACCAGGTCATCGCGTCGCGCTCGCGTCGGCGCCGGCCGAGGAGCAGCTCGAGACCCTGAGGGCCGTGGCGGACGACGATCCCGCCGGCCGAGGTGGCGAGCGCGCTGGGAGGCTCGGAGCGGCTGCGGCCCTTCAGCCTGGCCACGACGCGCCGCGGCGCGTCGCCGAGCGCCGCTCGATGGCACGGCCCGGTCGTGTCCAGGTCATGCGCGGTCCCCGCTGCAGCGGTGATCTGGGCCGGGCGACGGGTGGCTGGACCTCGTCCGGGGCTGGCCGGGCGTCGAACGCCGGCGCTGGCCGGCCGACGCGCCGTCGCGCCGGCACGAGCCCCGAGCGGGCACGGGTCAGCAGCCCCAGATGCGGCTGGGCGTGGCGCGCAGAGGGCCGGGCGAATCGGGTCCGTGGATGCGCGGCGCGGAGTGCGGCGACGCCGTCGTGCATGGTCCGCATGGTAGCGCCTCGGCGCGCAGCTGCAATGGGCGCGCCGGCCCGGGCCGTTGGTCCGCTCAGGCCGAGCCGGTCAGCAGCGCCCGCAGGGCCTCCGCGTCGGCTGCGGGCAGGTCGCCGCGTTCCTCGGCCAGGGCGATCTCGCGCCGTGCGGCGGCGGCGTAGAGCCCAAGCGCACCCGGCGCGAGGGCACGCAGCGCGTCCATGTGGGCTCGTAGGGTGCCGCGGTCGCCGCGCACGATGGGCCCCGTGAGGGCGGCGCGGATGCCCAGCCGCTCGGCGTTGGCCAGGCTCTGCCGCACCAGCGGCCCGTACACCGCCAGCGCCCCCGCCTCGTCGAGACCGGCGCCCCGGCCCACCTCGGCGATCGCGTCCAGGAGCGCGACGAAGCCGCCCGCGGCCAGCACCGCCGCGGCGTGGTATGCCGCCTTCCCACCGCTGGGCAGGCGCACCGGCTGCGCGCCGACCGCCTCGGCCAGCTCGGCCAGCACGGAGACCAGCGCCTCGTCGCCCTCGATGGCAACGGTCGCTCCGCGCAGCGCGGCGCGAGCGGTGTCGGGCTCGGCGAAGGCGACGAGCGGGTGGAAGCTGCCGGCGAGGGTGCCCGCGGCCATGGCCGGCGAGAGCACCGCCGCCGGCAGGAGGCCGCTGGTGTGGACGATGCCCTGTCCGCTATAGAGGCGCATCGACCCGGCGACCGGGGCGATGGCATCGTCGGGCACGGTCAGGAAGGCGATGTCGACGTCGTCGAGGATGCCCGCCGGCTCGGCGAAGCCGTGCGCGCCCGGCACCAGCGACTGGAAGCGCATCCGGCGTTCCGGGTCACGGCTGGCCACGGCCACGACCGGCCAGCCTGCCGCGGCGAAGGCCGGCCCGAGGGTCAGGGCCACGCGTCCGGCGCCCACGAAGCCGAGGCGCGGCAGGGCCTCCGGGTCATGCGCCCGGTCGGGGCCGTGCGGATGACGGTGCCCGGGCGGCCCGTGGTCGCCGTGCGGCTGATCGTGGTGCGGCTGGTCCTTCACGCGGGCGCCGCGTCGTGCTCGTCCGCCATGGCGTCATTCTGATGGAGCCCGCGCCAACCGCGGCAGCGGCGCCGCGCGGGCGTATACTCGCCCCGACAGCGACACAGCTCGACCCGCGGCGGGCACTCCCGTCAGGAGCCGACGAGCCCGCGCCGACGAGCGCGGAGGCCGGAGGACCTGACCGCATGGACCACTCCCCTTCCCCGACCGGCGATCCCTTCTCCACGCGCGCCGCGCTGCGCCTCGCCGACGGTGGCAGCGTCGCCTACCACGCCCTCGAGCGGGCCGGCGTGGCCGACCTGGCACGCGCTCCGATGACGGTCAAGATCCTGCTCGAGAACGTGCTGCGGCACGCCGGCGGCGGCATCGTCCAGGAGGCCGACGTGCGCGCGCTCGCCTCGTGGCGTCCCGGTGCTGTCATCGAGGCCGAGCTGCCCTTCATGCCCGCGCGCGTCATCCTGCAGGACTTCACGGGCGTGCCCGCCGTGGTCGACCTGGCCGCCATGCGCGATGCCATGGCCGTCCTCGGCGGCGATCCCGCGCGCATCAACCCGCTCGTGCCGGCCGACCTGGTCATCGACCACTCGGTGCAAGTGGACCGCTTCGGCACGGCCGACGCCTTCGCCTTCAACGTGGGGCGCGAGTACGAGCGCAACGGCGAGCGCTACCAACTGCTGCGCTGGGCCCAGACGGCCTTCCGCGACTTCTCGGTCGTGCCGCCCGGCACGGGCATCGTCCACCAGGTGAACCTGGAGTTCCTGGCGCGGGTGGTGCAGCTGGCCGAGCCCGGCGATCGCTCGGGCGAGCGCCTCGCCTATCCCGACACGCTCGTCGGCACCGACTCGCACACGACGATGATCAACGGCCTGGGGGTGCTCGGCTATGGCGTGGGCGGCATCGAGGCCGAGGCGGTCATGCTCGGCCAGCCGCTCTACCAGCCCATGCCGCGCGTCGTCGGGGTGCGCCTCAGCGGCGAGCTGCCGCTGGGCTCGACGGCCACCGACCTGGTGCTGGTGGTGACCGAGCTGTTGCGCCGCCAGGGCGTCGTCGGCTCCTTCGTCGAGTTCGCCGGCGACGGGCTGGCGGACCTGACCGTGGCCGACCGGGCCACCATCGCCAACATGTCGCCCGAGTTCGGCGCCACGGCGACGCTCTTCCCGGTCGACGAGGAGACGCTCAGCTACCTTCGCCTGACGGGCCGGCCCGAGGGACTGGTCGACCTGGTGGAGCGCTACACGAAGGCGCAGGGCCTGTGGCGGGAGCCGGGTGCCGGACCCGACTTCGACGTCGCCCTCGAGCTGGATCTCTCGAGCGTCGTGCCGAGCGTGGCCGGCCCGCGCCGGCCCCAGGACCGGGTCACCGTGGCGGAGCTCAAGGCGAGCTTCCGCGCGGCGTTCCCCAACGGCCTCGAGCGCGTGCCCCGCGACGAGACCCAGGAGGAGCGCTTCGAGGACGAGGGCGGCGTCATCGACACGCGCGCGCTGCCACCTGGCCAGGCCGAGGCAGCGGCCGGCCAGGAGCTCGAGGCGGCTCCGGCCCGCTCGACACCCGAGACCCATCGCTACCGACCGGTGCCGGTCGAGCTCGACGGCCAGCGCCACGAGCTGCGCACCGGCTCGGTGGTCATCGCCGCCATCACCAGCTGCACCAACACCTCGAACCCGACGGTCATGGTCGGCGCGGGCATCCTGGCCCGCAAGGCCGTGGAGCGGGGGCTCTCGGTCTCGCCGCTGGTCAAGACCAGCCTCGCCCCGGGCTCGCGCGTGGTGACGCGCTATCTCGAGCGAGCGGGCCTGATGGACCCGCTCGAGCAGCTGGGCTTCAACCTGGTCGGCTTCGGCTGCACCACCTGCATCGGCAACTCCGGGCCGCTCGACGAGCCCATCGCGCGGGCCGTCGAGGAGAACGACCTGGTCGTCGCCGCAGTGCTCTCCGGCAACCGCAACTTCGAGGGCCGCATCCATCCCCTGGCACGCGCCAGCTACCTGGCCTCGCCGCCGCTGGTGGTCGCCTACGCCCTCGCGGGGCGAGTCGACATCGACCTCGGACGTGAGCCGCTGGGGCGCGACCGCGACGGCCGGCCGGTCATGCTGGCCGACATCTGGCCCTCGCCCGAGGAGGTGCGCGCCGCCATCGCCGACTCCCTCTCGCCGGAGCTCTTCCGCGAGAGCTACGCCTCCGTCTTCGAGGGCGACGAGCGCTGGAAGGCGCTGCCGGTGCCCGAAGGCGACCGCTACGAATGGGCGCCCGATTCGACCTACATCGCCTCGCCGCCCTTCTTCGAGGGGCTCACCCGCGAGCCCGGCGAGGTGGCCGACATCGTCGGCGCGCGCGTGCTGGCCTTCCTGGGCGACTCGATCACCACCGACCACATCAGCCCGGCGGGCTCGATCCCGCCCTGGAGCCCGGCCGGCCAGTGGCTCCAGGCGCGGGGCGTGGCGCCGCTCGAGTTCAACTCCTACGGCGCCCGGCGTGGGCACCACGAGGTGATGATGCGTGGCACCTTCGGCAGCATCCGTCTGCGCAACCGGCTCGAGCCCGACAAGGAAGGGCCCTACACACGCCATCAGCCGTCGGGCGAGCCGATGTTCCTCTTCGACGCGGCGATGCGCTACGCGGCGGAGGGGGTGCCGCTGCTGGTCATCGCCGGGCGCGAGTACGGCTCGGGCTCGTCGCGCGACTGGGCCGCCAAGGGGCCGCGCCTGCTCGGCATCCGGGCCGTGCTGGCCGAGTCGTACGAACGCATCCACCGCTCCAACCTGGTGGGTATGGGCGTGCTGCCCCTGCAGTTCCTGCCCGGCCAGAACGCGGACTCACTGGGCCTGACGGGCACGGAGCGCTACGACATCGTCGGCCTGGCCGCGGGCCTCGCGCCGCGCCAGCCGGTCGTGGTGCGGCTGGCTGACGAGCGTGGCGAGCGCTCCTTCGAGGCCATCGCCCGCCTCGACGGACCGATCGAGGTGGACTACCTGCGGCAGGGCGGCATCCTGCCGGCGGTGCTGCGCAGGCTCGCCGCCGGGGCCTGAACTCGGGTCGCAGATCCGCGCGAGGGGTACTGACGTCCGGCCGCGGGTCTGCCATCCTGCGCCGAGCATCGTCACGCCTGGAGGGGGTCCATCGTGGCCATACGAGGGGTCGAGGCTGCAGCGGCGTTCCCGACGAGGCTGGGGCATGCGTTGCTGATCGCGCTGGTCGCGGCCTGTACCGCGGCGCCCGTGACATCACCGACCGGCAGCCTGCCGCCGACCGTGCCGCCGACCGTCACGACGCCCACGGCCACGGTCAGCGCCACTCCGGTCTTGCCCACGGGGTCGGCAACGCCGAGGCCGGCCTTCTCGCCCCAGCCGCGGCGCGATGGGCTGATCGCGTTCGTCAGCGAGCGTTCGGGCACGGCCGACCTGTACCTGGTCGAGCCGACCGGCGGCGCAGCGACGCAGCTGACCAGGGGACCTGCCTGGGACCTCCAGCCGGCCTGGTCAC
>DASSPM010000062.1:0-33690 GCA_035699625.1 Candidatus Limnocylindrales bacterium
GAGCGCGAAGTCGCCGCGGATGGTGCCAGGCGCCGCGTCGATGGGCTTGGTGGCGCCGTTGATGGCGCGCACCACGGCCACCGCGCCGGGACCCTCGAGGACGGCCGCCACGAGCGGCGCCGAGGTGATGAACTCGACCAGCCCGGGGAAGAACGGCTTCTGGCGGTGCGCCTCGTAATGACGCTCGGCCAGGTCGCGTGACACGTGGACCAGCTTGAGCCCGACGATCTTGAGCCCGCGGTCCTCGTAGCGCGCCAGGATGCGGCCGACGAGCTGGCGCTGCACGCCATCGGGCTTGATGAGCACGAGGGTCCGTTCGGTCACAAGGTCTCCTTCTGTGCGTCTTCCTGTGCGTCTTGGTGCGCGTCTTCCTGTGGGCCTGCCGGGGCCTCGTCTGGATCGGCCGAAGCGCCGCCGGCTGGCCGCTCGCGCTCGACGATCTGCTCGCGCGTGCGCTCGAAGGCGGCGGCCGCCTCGCGCTCATGGCCGAGGAGTCGGTAGGCGTCGCCCACCACGAGGTGCAGCGTGGCCACCTCGAGGCTGCCCGCCGGGGCGCGCTCGAGCGCCCGCTCCGCGAGGGACAGGATGGCGGGCGCGAGCACGGCGTCGCTGCGCAGCAGAAGCGCCAGCCTGCCGGCCAGCGCGGCCAGCTCGCCGGCCGCCAGCTCGGCTTCGGCCGCCTCGATCTCCTCGGCCAGGGGCCGACCGTGGACGGCCGGGAAGGGCGTCACCGGCGCGGGCGCGGTGTCCTCGGCCGGCAGCGGCGGCAAGCCTCGGCTGCCGGCCTCACGGGCCCTGCTCGGGCGGCCGACGCCGCGCACGCCGACCGGGAAACCGCCGCTCGCGGCGCCCTTCTCGGCCAGCACCTCGGGGACCTCCTCCTCGACGATCGTCTCGGACGGCCAGACAGCGCTGCGCGGCTGGCCCGCGAAGAGCGCGTCCAGGCCGTCGCCCACCCGGTCGAGGACCAGGGCGGCGATGCGTCGCGCATCCCCGGTGCGGCCCTGGGCGGCCATGCCCTCGGCGGCGATGACGTGGCAGACGAGCTCGTCGCCACCGCTGCCCAGGTGCGCCTCGGCCGCCTCGGCGGCGCCGACCAGGTCGCCGCTGCGCCAGCGCACCTCGGCCAGGTCGGCGATCGCGGGCAGGTCGAGCGTGCCCTCGCCGGCCATCGTCTCGAGCTCGGCCCGTGCCAGGGCTTGCAGCCCGACGCGCAGGTGGAGGCGGGTCAGGCGGGCGTCGGTCGAACGGGCCGTGCCAGCTCCCTGGAGCGGCCGCTGCTCGGGTTGGCCGGCGAGCGGCGTCCGGTCGCGACCGCTGCTCACGGCAGCCGCAACGCCTCGTCCAGGCCGCCGCCCGCGCCGGGCGGCGCGACCACGGCCAGGGTCAGCGCGTCATCCCGGATCAGCCGTTGCGCCAGGGCCTGGATGCGCGCCGGCGTGACCGCCTGGAGCTGTTCGATCACCTCGTCCACGTCGAGCACGCGCTCGTGCAGCGCCTCCTGCACGCCCAGCCAGGAGGCCACGTTGCGGCTCTCCTCCATGCGCAGCTCGAGCCGCCCGACCGCGTAGTTGCGCGCCTTGTCGAGCTCCTCCTGCGAGATCCGCTCGTCGCGCACCGCGGCCAGCTCGCGCAGTAGTGCCTCGAGCGCCGGGGCGAGATCATCCGGGTCGACGCCGGCGTAGATCTCGAGCACGCCGCAGTCGGCGTAGTCGACCGGGAAGGAGTGCACGTCGTAGGCCAGCGCCTCGTCCTCGCGCAGGCAGAGGAAGAGACGGCACGACGAGCCGTCACCAAGCACGGTGTTGAGCAGCTCGAGCGTCCACTGTTCCGGGTCGTCGCGCGGCAGTGCCGGCATGCCCAGCACCATGTGCGCCTGGGCACCTTCCCGGTGGGCCAGTCGGAAGCGCTCGACCGGCACGGACGGCGCCGGCTGCCAGCCGGGCACCACGCCGTTGCCGGTGCCGAAGGCGGCGCGCACCAGGTCGACCGCCCGGGGGTGGTCGATGTCGCCGGCCAGCGCGACCACGATGTTGGCGGGCCGGTAGGCCTGGGCCCAGAAGGCCCGGATGGCGTCGGCGGGCAGGCCGCGCACGCTGTCCTCGTCGCCGGCGATCTCCCAGCCCAACGGCGAGTCGCCGAAGAAGGCCTCGTCGAAGACGTTGTAGACGTAGGAGCTCGCGTCGTCGTGGTAGGAGCGGATCTCCTCGACGATGATCTCGCGCTCCTTGGCGATGTCCTCGTCGCGCAGCAGCGGCCGGACCATCAGCTCGCCCAGCATGCCCACGGCACGCTCCGCCTCACGCGCCGGGAGACGCACCCAGTAGACGGTCGATTCGCGGTCCGTGGCCGCGTTGCTCGTGCCGCCCACGCCCTCGATGGCCGACGAGACGGCACGCGTGGTCGGATAGGCCTGCGTGCCCTTGAAGGTGAGGTGCTCCATGAAGTGGGCCACGCCCGACAGTTCGCGCCGCTCGTGGCGCGAGCCGGCCAGCACGTAGGCCGCGATCGACAGCGAGCGGGTGCCGGGGAGGCGCGCCGAGATGACCCGCGGCCCTTCGGGCAGGTCGGTCCGTTCGAACATCGCGGGGATGGTAGCCGTTCCGGCCGGCCGCCCACCGGATGTGGTGTACAGCCCGCCTTGGGGTGAGCCCGGACAGCAGGACGGGCCGGCGCTGGCCGGCCCGTCCTCTCGCTGTGGTTCCTGCCGGCGCGATGGCCGGGTGCGCCCTACTTGGGCAGCAGGGTATTGAGCAGGTTCTGGGCGAAGTAGACCAGGAAGGCGATGGAGACCAGCCACATCAGCGGATGGACCTGGCCGACCTTGCCTCGCACCACCTTGACCACGACGTAGGCGACGAAGCCGGCACCGATGCCGACCGTGATGGAAAAGGTGAGCGGCATCAGGATCAGCGCCAGGAGGGCCGGGAAGCCTTCCTCGACGTCGGCGAAGTCGATGTCCTTGATGAGCGTCACCATCAGGTAGCCGACCACGATGAGCACCGGTGCCGTGGCCTGGAAGGGCACCAGCGTCGCCAGCGGCGAGAGCAGGATGCTGGCCAGGAAGAGGAGGCCGACGACGACCGAGGTCATGCCCGTCCGGCCACCCTCGGCCACGCCGGCGGCGCTCTCGATGTAGCTGGTGTTGGAGCTGATGCCGGCCGCGCCGCCGGCCACGGCGCCGATGGAGTCGACCAGCAGGAGGCGGCCGATGCCGGGCACTCGGCCCTGCTCGTCGGTCAGCTCCGCCTGCTCGGCGATGGCTGTGGCCGTGCCCATGGTGTCGAAGAAGTCGGTCAGCATGAAGCTGAAGATGGTCAGCACGGCGGCCAGCACGCCCAGCGTGGCGAAGACGTTGAAGAGGTCGAACTGGCCAAGGGTCGAGAAGTCGGGCGTGGCCACGAATGAGGAGGGCAGCGGCTGGACGCCGACCAGGATGGCGATGACGGTGGTGATGAGGATGCTCAGCAGCAGCGCCGCCGGCACCTTGCGCACGAAGAGGGCGATGGTGATGAGCAGGCCGAGCAGCGTCACGTAGGCGCCGGCAGTGGTGGGGAAGATGAACTCGACCGGCACCGGGCCATCGCCCTGGGGCTGCCGGATGAGTCCGCCGTCGACGAAGCCGATGAAGAGGATGAAGAGACCGATGCCCACGCCGATGGCTCGCTTGAGGCTGAGGGGCACGGCATTCATGATCGCCTCGCGCAGACCGACCAGCACGAGCAGCGTGACGATGATGCCCTCGAGCACGATGACGCCCATGGCGCCCTGCCAGGTCAGCTTGTTGGTGAGCACGAGGCCGAAGGCGACCGCACCGTTGATGCCCAGCCCAGCGGCGAGCGCGATGGGGTAGTTGCTGACCAGGCCCATGGCGATCGACAGGACGCCCGCCACGAGGGCAGTGCCTGCAGCCGCGGCCGCGACCGGCACGCCCGCATTCGACAGGATGGCCGGATTGAGGAAGATGATGTAGGCCATGACCATGAAGGTCGTGACCCCAGCCTTCACTTCCGTGCCGAGCGTCGTGCCGCGCTCGGAGAACCGGAAATACGACGCCCAGGCGTCCATCAGCGGAACGTCCCTCCTACTCCCTCGATGGGCCCCACCGACCTGGCGGGCCCGGACCCCTTCCTCCGACCGCCGGCCTCCCTCGATGCCGGCGCCCCCGCCCGATCAGGCGCTCCCGGCCGCCTCCCCCGGCTCGCCGCGTGCGGCGTCCCCGCCCTCGAGCCCACCCAGCTCCATCTGGACATAGCCGGCCGGCTCGAAGCGGAAGGTCTGCTGGACCGGCTCGTCGGGCATGGCCGGCCCATGGACGGGGGCGAACTCCACGACGAGGCGCTCGTCGCCCTGGACGAGCGTATAGACGAGGAGCTGGTCGGGGCGGGTCTCGAACTCGAGGTGCTCGAAGGAATCCACGTTCAGGCAGATCGAGAGGGGGGTGAAGAAAGTCGAGACGTCGGGCTGGTCGATGACGATGCGCTCGACCCAGCCGGTGCCGTGGCCGACGAGCTGGCCGGCACGGAAGTAGCGGTAGGCGACCGTCTGCTTGATGAGGGGCCGCAGCAGGTTGTGGACGTCGGTCCGACTCGAGACCAGGCCGCTGTTGACGAAGAACTTGGCGGGCGGCTCGAGCGGCACTCGCTCCTCCTGGGCGGCGGGTCGTTCGGGGTCGCGGGGCGGCCGAATCGTACCCGCTCGGCAGACGCCGGACAAGGCGCCGGCGCACCCTCCGGCCGGGTCAGGCCACGCGCCAGACGCGCCAGAGGGCCGCCGGGTCGCTCAGCGGGTCGCCGTGGACGAGGAAGAAGTCGGCCGGGCCGCCCTCGCGGATGACGCCCGCCTCGGGCTCGCCCAGCAGCTCGCCGCCGCGCCAGGTGGCAGCCGCCAGGGCCTGCCAGGGCTCGAGGCCCGCGGCGACCAGCGACTCGACCTCCCAGGCCAGCTGGTTGGCGCGCGCCGAACCGCCGCCGAAGTCGGTGCCGGCGGCGATGGCGACGCCCGCACGGTGCGCGTGGCCGACGCTCGTCTCGGCCCGTTCGAGGCGCGCCCGGACGCGCGCCCGGCCGTCGGCCGAGGCGAACCGCTCAAGGCGGGTGGTCTGCCCGAAGGTGAGCCAGGAGCGCATCACCGTCAGGGTGGTGACCAGTGCCACGCCGTTGCGGGCCATCGTCGCGGCCACGTCCGCATCCAGCTCGAAGCCGTGCTCGATGGAGTCCACGCCGGCCTCGGCGGCCACGCGGGCACCCTCGAGACGGCCGGAGTGGGCCGTCACCTTCCGCTCGCGCCGGTGCACCGCCTGCACCACCCGGCGCACCTCGGCGACGCTCCAGGGCGAGCTGGCCGGATCGGGCCCGTCCAGGTAGAGCTTGACCAGGTCGGCGCCGTCGTCGAGTTCCCGCTCCGCGGCGCGCAGCAGCGCGTCGGCGTCCTCGACCTCGACGGTCAGGCCGCGCGGCAGGCTGCCCGAGCGGGTCAGCCAGGTGCCGGCGGCGCGCAGGTAGGGATAGGCACGGTCGCCCCGCCAGCGCTCCCGCACGCCGATGGCCAGGGCGCGCTGCCGACCGCCGTCGGGGTCCTTGACGCGCGGCGAGCCTACGTCGCGGAACCAGCGCACCCCGGCGGCACGAGCCAGCCGGGCGTTGTCCTCGGCGACCGAGAGGAGCGTCCGGGGCGGGTCGCCGAAGCGCTCGATCCAGTGGGCGCCGCCAGGCCCCGTGACGTGGCTGTGGCAGTCGACCAGCCCGGGCACGATCGTCGCGCCCGAGGCGTCGACGATGGCCAGGCCGCGCCGCGGCCCCGGGTCCTCCTCGGCGTCGACGGGTCGGATCCAGCGGATGCGCTCGTCCTGCACGAGCAGGCTGACGCCGACGCGCAGCTCGTCGGAGCGGCCGTCGGCGAGGGCCGCGCCCCGGTAGAGGGTCCGCGTCACCGGCCCGGCCTCCTCATCGGGCGTCGCCGCAGGCACGGCCGGCGTCGGGCTGCCCGGCGGGCGACCGGTGGCGCTGGCGCCCGGCGTGGGCGGCTCCGTGGCACGACCGCAGGCTGCCAGCAGCAGGCTGCCGGCGCCGAGACGCAGGAAGGCACGGCGCCCGAACATGGCGGCTCTCGTCCATCGTCAGTCGCTGTCGCGCTGCTCCTGGCGGCTCGAGATGCCGTTCTCGGCGGCCTTCACCAGCTCGGCCGCCAGCTCGGGCTCCGACTGCTGGAAGGCGCTCCAGCCGGCGATGACCTGCTCGCCGCTACCGCGCAGTCCGGCCATGCGCTCGCAGTCGGGCTGCCGCTTCTGACGGCCGAGGATGGCGCCGCTGATGGCTCCCCGGCCGGCGTCCACGTCCCGGTAATAGCCCTGCTGGGCGAGAAAGCCGACGATCGTGTCGAGGATGACGCCTTCGGGCATGTGGCTATCCTGGCCGAGGAGTCGGAAGACGACATCCTCCACGCTGCTCTTCTGCAGGTCCGACGTCACCTGGGCCAGCAGGGCATCCTCGAGTCCCGGCACCCCGAAGCCCTCACCGGTGCGCCGCAGGCCGATCTTCTGCTGCTTGATGAAGAGCCGCTTGCGCTCGAACCGCTCCAGGGCGACGGCACCGCGCTCTCGCAGCTGCCAGACGGCGATGGCCACCAGCAGGCGGGCCAGCGGCTTGAGCTGCACCTTGGCGGCGCCACAGGGCAGCTCGTAGCCGACCGAGAGCGCCTTGTCCGGCGGAGCGATGCGGTCGCCGAGGATGAAGGCGAGGCTGCTCGGGCTGGGCCGCGAGTCGGCGGGCGTGGCCTGTGTGGTGGTCGGACCGGGCGTGGTCGATGCCATGGAGCTTCCCCCGTGCTTCGTTCCTGCGTACTGCGTTCCTGGATGCCCGAATCGTAGCCGCCAGCCCGCGGACCGGCCGGGAACGGCGCGCCCGGGACGTATCATCGCCGCGTGCTGGTGCTGCTCAACGTCGGCAATACGAACCTGAAGCTCGGCTTGGCCGAGGACGGCCGGCTGCTCGGTGCGCGCCGGGTGACCACGCGCCGGGAGGTGAGCGCCGACGAGCTCGAGCTGACCCTCGAGGGGCTGCTGAGCCTCGACGGCCGCCGCCTGGGCGACGCGCGGCGCATGGTGATCTCGAGCGTGGTGCCGGTCTACGACGCGGCCCTCGGTGCGCTGGCCGCGCGGCGCGGCCTGCGGGTCGACTTCGCGACGCACGAGACGGTGCCCATCCCCGTGCGGGTGGACCGCCCGGCCGAGGTCGGCGCGGACCGCCTCGTGAACGCCCTGGCCGCTGGGCGGCTACATGGCGCCCCCGCCGTGGTCATCGACTTCGGCACGGCCATCACGCTCGACGCCGTGGCCGCCGATGGCGCTTACGTCGGCGGTGCCATCGCGCCCGGTCTCGAGATCGGCCTCGAGGCGCTCGCCGAGCGGACCGCCAAGCTGCCGCGCATCGAGCTGCGCCAGCCTCGACGAGCCATCGGCCGCGACACGATCTCGGCCATGCGCAGCGGCGCCGTCTACGGCGCGCTGGGCGCCGTGCGCGAGCTGCGCAGCCGTGTGGCGGCCGAGTTGGCCGAGGACGGCGGCGACATCGAGAAGGTGTGCACCATCCTGACCGGCGGCATCGCCGCGCAGGCCTGGTTCGCCGAGCTCGTCGGCGCCGACGTGGTCGATCCGGAGCTGACCCTGCGGGGCCTGCTGCTCTTGGCCGGCGAGGGCACGGCTGGTGAAGCCACGCCCGGGGCCCCCGCCGTGCGGACGCCGTGAGCGAGGCGTCGCCCGGCGCTCGCCTCGACGGCCGGCTGGTGGTCGTCGGCGTGACCGGCTCGATCGCCGCCTACAAGGCCGCCGAGCTGGTGCGCGCACTGACGGGGGCCGGTGCCGAGGTGCAGGTGCTGCTGACCAAGTCGGCCGCCCGCTTCGTGGGCCCCCTCACCTTCGAGACCATCACCCGGCGGCGCGTGATGCTCGACCCGCTGGAGCTGCTGCCCGACCGGCGCATCGGCCACATCGTGGCCGCCGACACGGCCGACGCCATCGTCGTCGCACCCGCCACTGCACGCTGGCTGGGCGCCATGGCCAACGGCCTCGCCGACGACGTGGTCACCGCCACCTGCCTCGCCTCTGGCGCGCCGGTGGTGGTGGCGCCGGCGATGGACGGCGAGATGTGGTCGCATCCGGCGACGCGCGCCAACGTCGAGCGGCTCCGCTCGTTCGGCTATGCCATCGTCGAGCCCGAGGTCGGACCGCTGGCCTCCGGCGCGGTGGGCGAGGGCCGCCTGGCGCCCGTGGCGCGCATCGCCGCCGCGGTCGAGTCGGCACTGGCCGAGCGCCCGGTGCGCCAGCCCGATCCCGCCCTCCGCCCGCCACGCGACGAATCGCTCCGCGAGCCCGACCTCGAGGGTCGCCACGTGCTGGTCACGGCCGGCGGCACGGCCGAGCCGATCGACCCGGTGCGCTTCGTGGGCAACCGCTCCAGCGGCCGCATGGGCGTGGCCATCGCCGAAGGCGCCCTGGCGCGGGGCGCGCGCGTGACGCTGGTCGTGGGCACCACCAGCGTGCCCCTGCCGGAGGGCGCGCGCGTGGTCGAGGCGGTCACGGCCGCCCAGATGCGCCGGGCCGTGCTCGAGGCGCTGCCGGCCGCCGACGCGCTGGTCATGGCCGCCGCCGTGGCCGACTTCCGGCCACGCCGCGCAGCGACCTCCAAGCTCACCCGCGCCGACGGGCTGACGCTCGAGCTCGAACCGACCGAGGACATCCTGGCCGAGGCGAGCGCCCTGGCCGCGACGATGCGGCCGCGACCCATCGTGGTCGGCTTCGCCGCCGAGACCGGCTCGCTGGAGCGGGCCGTCGAGAAGGCGGAACGCAAGGGCGTCGACCTGCTGGCGGCGAACGACGTCAGCGAAGCCGGCTCGGGCTTCGGCAGCCCCACGAACCGGATCACCCTCATCGTGCCCGGCGAGGCGCCCGACCCGTGGCCGCTGCTGCCCAAGCCCGAGGTCGCCCAGCGTCTCCTCGACCGGGTCGCGGCGCTCCTGATGCTGCGCGACGCGGTGCCGGTCGATGCCTCATGATGCGGCCATGAGCGCCGACCAGCCGGTGCCCCGGACGACCGTCGCCGACGTGGCGCGGATGCACGCCGACGGCGAGCCTATCGCCATGCTCACCGCCTACGACTTCCCCACCGCGCGCCTCCTCGACGAGGCGGGCATCCCCATCCTGCTGGTGGGCGACTCGCTGGGCGAGGTGATCCTCGGCTACGAGTCCACCGTGCGCGTCACGATGCCCGAGATGCTGCACCACGTGAAGGCCGTCGTGCGCGGCTCGAGCCGGGCGCTCGTCGTCGCCGACATGCCCTTCCTCTCGTACGCCACGGTGGACGAGGCGCTCGAGAACGGCGGGGCCTTCCTGCGCGAGGCCGGTGCCGGCGCGGTCAAGGTCGAGGGTGGCGTACGCAGCGCGCGCATCATCGAGGTCATGGTCAAGGCGGGCCTGCCGGTCATGGGACACATCGGCTGGACACCGCAGGCCAAGCACGCCATGGGCGGCAAGGTGCGCGTGCAGGGCAAGACGCGCGAGGCGGCGCGCGCCTTGCTGGCCGACGCGCTGGCCGTGCAGGAGGCGGGCGCCTTCGCCATCGTGCTGGAGCTCGTGCCGGAGCAGCTGGCGACAGCCATCACGCAGCGCCTGCGCATCCCGACCATCGGTATCGGCGCCGGCGCGGGCTGCAGCGGCCAGGTCCAGGTCATCACGGATCTGCTGGGCCTCGCCGAGTGGTCGCCCAAGCACGCCCGCCGCTACGCCGACCTGCGGGCCGTCATCGTCGAGGCGGCACGCGGTTACGCCGGCGACGTGGCGGCCGGCACCTTCCCCGGTCCCGCGGAGTCGAGCCGCATGGACGCCGTCGTGCTGGCCGAGGTGCTCGGCACGGGCGACCTCGACCGGCCCGACGGGGAGCTGCTGGCCATCCCGCTCGATCAGGACCTCTAGCCGGCGCATCGCGCGTGCAGGTCGTCCGCAGCCGCGCCGAGGTGCGCCGTGCGCGTGCCGCCCTCCCCTCACCCGTCGGCCTCGTGCCGACCATGGGCGCGCTGCACGCGGGGCACGCCAGCCTGCTGGCGCGTGCCCGCAGGGAGTGCGCGGCCGTGGTGGCCAGCCTCTTCGTCAACCCGACCCAGTTCGGGCCGCACGAGGACTTCGCACGCTACCCGCGCGACGAGGCGGCGGACCTGGAGCGCTTCGAAGCGGAGGGCGTGGATGTCGTCTTCGTGCCGCCGGTGGAGGAGGTCTATCCGCCCGGGGCGAGCACCAGCGTCGAGGTCGGGCGTCTCGGCGAGGTGCTCGAGGGGGCGGCGCGGCCCGGCCACTTCCGCGGCGTGGCCACGGTGGTCACGGTGCTGCTGATGCTGACCGCGCCGCAGCGCGCTTACTTCGGCCAGAAGGACGGCCAGCAGACCGTCGTCGTGCGTCGCCTGGTGCGCGATCTCGGGCTACCGGTCGAGGTGATCGTGGGAGCGACGGTGCGCGACGCCGACGGGCTGGCGCTCTCGTCACGCAACGCCTATCTCTCCCCGGAGGAGCGCCGCGCGGCGCCGGTGCTCTACCGCGCCCTCGAGGCGGCCCGCGAGGCGCACGCCGCGGGCGAGCGCGACGGGGAGCAGCTGCGCCAGCTGATGCGCGCCACGGTCACCGCCGAGCCGCTGGCCCGGCTCGACTACGCCAGCGCGGCCGACCTCGAATCGCTCGAGGAGCTGGCCGTGCTCGATCGGCCGGCGCTGCTCAGCCTCGCGGTGCGCTTCCCCTCGGCCCGCCTGATCGACTGCCTGGTGCTGAGCTGAGGCTCAGCCGGCCGAGCGCCTGAAGCGGCGTGACGCCGCGACCAGCCCCAGCAGGCCGGCCGCCAGCGCGATGGGCAGGGCAGGACCGGATTCGCCGCGGGGGGCGGATGCTGCGGCGTCAGTCGGCGGCTGGGTGGCCGGCGCCCGGGTGGCCGGCGCCTGCGTCCCGGGCGTCGCGGCGCTGACCACGAGCGTGCCGGTCATCGCTGGGTGGATGGTGCAGTGGTAGGCGAACGTGCCCGCGGCGGTGAACGTGACCTGGCCGGTGCCGCCGGCCGCGATGTTGCCGGTGTCCCAGGAGGCGTCGTCGGCCGTCGCCGTGTGCGTCACGCCGTCGTCGTTGCGCCAGGAGACGACGTCGCCCACCGTGGCACTCTGAGTCGGCGGGTCGTAGGCGAAGCCCGAGATGACGATCGGGCCGACCTGCGCGCCTGCCGCGCCGGCGGCCAGGGTGGGGAGCAGCAGCATGACTCCCGCCAGGGACGCCGGGACGATGCGTCGGGTCATGCTGTGATCCTCCTCTCGGTCGGATGTGCCGGTTGGTACGACGGGGGCGCGGGATAGGTTTCGCTCAGTCGTGCGCCGGGGCCGGCGCGGCGAAGCGGTCGAGGATGCGCTCGACCTCGAGATGCTCTGCCACCAGCGCCTTGGTCAGGGCGATCTTCTCGGCGTCGTCGGGGTGCGTCTTGACCAGCAGGTCGTGCACCTCCGAGGCGGCCGCGTACGTGTCCTGCGCCACCAGGTAGGCGAAGAGCCTTGCCCGGCGGATCCCCTCCAGGGCCGCCGGGCCGGGCCGGTAGCCGCCGGTCAGTACGATGCCGGCCGGGTCGGTGGCAGCCTCGTCAGAGCCACGCCGGCCGAAGCGCGGTTCGCCCTCGCCTGTCGCGTCAACCGTCCCGGGAGGCACCCCCACGCGCGCCGCGAGTGTCGCCGCCACGGCCGCCTCGACCACGTCCTCGCGGTCACCGGGCACGATGAGCAGGCTGCCGGGGCCGATGCGCTGGAGGACGTGCCCCGGCTGCATGGCGCCGATGGCGACATGCTCGATGACCCGCCCGAGGTCCGGGCCTTCACTGAGCAGCTCCCCTGGCAGCTGCTCGATGAGCATCTCCAGCGTGGGGTTCGAGAGGAGCGGCCGGTAGGGCAACACGCCCAGCAGCTCGATGCCGTGGCGAGCCAGGCCGCGCTCGAGCACGCCGGCCAGCGTGGGGTGGGCCTCGTGGTCGACCTTGTTGACCACGGCGCCCACGACCTCCACACCGTGACGCGCGAAGAGCGCCCGATTGAGCACGATCTCGTCGATCGGCCGGCCCACGCCGGCCTCGCTCACGATCAGCGCGCGGGCGCCGAGCATGGCCGCCACGTCCGCGTTCGAGAGGCCGATGACGGCGCCCACGCCGGCGTGCCCGGTGCCCTCGATGAGCACCACCTCGCGACCGCGGCTGACCCGCTCGTGCGCGGCCACGATGCGCGTCGGCAGGTCCTCCACGACCTTGCCGGAGATGAAGGCCTTGGTGAAGCCGCGCGGGATGTGCACCGGGCTCAGCGCGGCGGGCGGGTCGGGCAGCCCGAAGACGCTGCGCATCAGGATGGCGTCCTCGTCGATGGGCGCACCGTCGACGAAGCCGTAGCGCTGCCCGACCGGCTTGATGAAGCCGGTCTCGAGGCCGCGATCGATGAGCGCCGCGAGCAGGCCGAGGGCGACCGTGGTCTTGCCCCGGTTCTGGCCGGTCGCAGCGAGGTAGATCTGGCGCATCGGCGAGCGCGCGGCGGGGCCCGCGCCGGAGGCTAGGGCCGCTCCCGGGTGGCGGTCCGACGCTCGACCTGGCCCAGCGCCTCCTTCAGGCGGGTGAGCGTCTCGGCATCGACCACGTCCGGCTCGCTGTACGGCGCGAGCCGCTCGAGGATGTCGGCCAGCAAGCCGTAGAAGACGGCCGCGTCGGCCACGAAGAAGTGCGGCTCATTGTTGTAGCGCACGAAGGTCAGGCGGCCCTGCAACACACGGCGATCGTCGACGTGGGCGATCTGCGTGGCGAAGGTGTGTCCCTGGATACCGTCCGGGTTGTTGAGGAAGTTGAGCGCGTTGTCGATGGCCAGCCCGAAGCGCGCCCGCCAGGCCACCAGGCGCTCGTGGATCTCGGGCGGGATGCGCACCTCGGCGACCTCGTCGAAGACCTCGGGCGGCACTGTCAGCAGGCCGACCAGCGTGGTCCCGGCACGGCCGCCGAGCATGACCTGGAGGGAGCGCTCGAGGGTGAAGACCTCCGAGTCGAAGCGCGGGCTGGTGATGACGTCGGTCAGCAGGTCTTCGATGTTGTCGAGGGCGCCGGGCTCGGCGACCGCGTTGGCCAGATTGAGGATCTCCTCCTTGAAGAGGAACTTCTCCTCGTGGTCGAGCATCGCGGGTGTCGTCCCGGCCTAGGGGTAGAGACCGCGCAGGGCAGTGGCGGAGGCGACCCGGTCGACCGCCAGTAGGTAGGCACCGGTGCGCATGTTGACGTCTTCCTTCTGGGCCAGGTCGAGCGTTTCGGCGAAGGCCCTGACCATGATCGACTTGAGCTTCTCGTTGACCACCTGCTCCGTCCAGTGGTCGCGGTTGAGGTCCTGCACCCACTCGAAGTAGCTGACCGTCACGCCGCCCGCGTTGCACAGGATGTCGGGGATGAGGAAGACGCCGCGGTCGTGCAGCCGCTCATCGGCGTCGGGCGTGGTCGGCCCGTTGGCGGCCTCGGCCACGATGCGGGCGTTGATACGGTCCGCGTTGGCACCCGTGATCTGGTTCTCCAGCGCGGCCGGGATGAGCACCTCGCATTCGGTCTCGAGCAGCTCGGCATTGGTGATGGCCTCGGCGCCGGGAAAGCCCCTGACCGTGCCGTGCTCCTGCTTCCAGGCCACGACGCGCTCGACCTCGAGGCCCTTCGGGTTGCGGATACCGGCGACCGAGTCGGAAACGGCGACGACCTTGGCCCCCTCGGCGGCGATGAGCTGGGCGGCGATAGAGCCGGCGTTGCCGAAGCCCTGGATGGCGATGCGGGAACGGGTGATGTCCATGCCCAGGTGGCGGGTCGCCTCGAGGATGCAGTAGACGGCGCCGCGCGCCGTGGCCTCGTTGCGGCCTTCCGAGCCGCCCAGGCTGATGGGCTTGCCGGTCACCACGCCCGGCACGGTGTAGCCCACGTGCATCGAGTAGGTGTCCATGATCCAGGCCATGGTCTGGGCGTTGGTGTTGACGTCCGGTGCCGGGATGTCGCGCTCGGGTCCGATGAGCACGCTGATCTCGGTCGCGAAGCGGCGCGTCAGGCCCTCCAGCTCGCGGCGGCTCAGCTTCTTTGGATCGACCACCACGCCGCCCTTGCCGCCGCCGTAGGGGATGCCCACCACCGCGCACTTCCAGGTCATCCACATGGCCAGGGCCTTGACCTCGTCGAGCGTCACGTCCTGGTGGTAGCGGATGCCGCCCTTGGCCGGACCGCGGCCAAGGTTGTGCTGCACGCGGTAGCCGGTCATCACCTGCACGCTGCCGTCGTCCATCTTCACCGGGAAGTGCACGGTCAGCTCGCGGCGCGGCTCGCGCAGCACCTGGCGTAGGCCCGGGTCGAGGTTGAGCCTGTCCGCGGCCAGGTCGAACTGGCGCTGGGCCACTTCCCACGGGTTGATCGGGGCAGCGACCTGCTCGGTAGTCATCGAGGTCGAGTTCCTCCTCGTGTCGCGAGCGCCGGGCCTGGGATACGGCAAGGCGGGCTGGCTCGCGGAGGGTCGAGAGCGGCAGAAGTGTAGCGCGCCGACGGGCCGGATGGACGCGCGCGCACGGTCGTGCGGCGCCTACGCCGGCCGGTAGATCAGGCAGGCGCCGTAGACGCCCGGTCCCAGGTGCGGCCCGACCGCCGGCCCGATCATCGTCACCGGGATGGAGGCCGCATCGAGGCCGGCCCGCGCGGCCAACTCCCGGGCGAAGGCGTCGATGTCGGCGGCCATGCCGTGGATCACGACCGCCCGCTCGATGGGCCGCGCCGTGAGCAGCTCGAGCAGGCGCTCGCGGGCCTTGCCACGGGTACGTGGCTTGTCGGCCGTCTCGACCGCGCCGTCGTCCACGGTGATGATCGGCTTGACCGAGAGCACCGAGCCGATGGCCGCCTGCGGCCCGCTCAGGCGCCCACCGCGGCGCAGGTACTCGAGCGTCTCGAGCACCGCGTAGAGGCGGCTGTCGGGACGGCGTCGCTCGAGCTCGGCGACGATCGCCTCCGCGTTCGCGCCGCTCGCGGCCAGCTCGGCCGCCAACAGCACGTAGAGGCCCTGGCTCATGGAGGCCGTGGCGCTGTCGAAGATGTGGATGCGCGGCTCGCTCATCGTCTCGCGGGCGATGAGGGCACTGCGGTGCGTGGCCGAAAGCTTCGAGCCGACGGTGACGCAGACGACGGCCTCGGCGCCTGCCTCGAACTGGTCGCGGAAGGCCGACTGGAAGGCGCTGGGGCTGCATGCCGCGGTCTTCGGGAAGGGCGCGCCGGGCTCCGTCAGGCGCTGCCAGAAGACCTCGGTGGTCATCTCCGTGCCGGCCAGGTAGTCCTGCTGGCCGAAGCTGACGATGAGCGGCACGACCCTGATGCCGGCGGCGGCTGCCATCGACGACGGCAGGTCGGACGCGGAGTCGGTGACGATGGCGACGCGGCCCAGCTCTACATCTCCGCTGCGACGGTCTTCATCTCAACTGCGGCGGCCGAGCCGCCGAAGGTGTCGACGACCTGTGCCCACGCCGATGATACGGGACGGAGTGTGCTAGACGCGCTCCACGGCCATGGCTACCGAGCCGCCGCCGCCGAGGCAGAGCGTGGCCAGGCCGTAGCGGCCCTCGCGCCGGCGCAGCTCATGGACCAGCGTGGCCACGATGCGCGCGCCGGAGGCACCGATGGGATGACCCAGGGCGATGGCGCCGCCGTTGACGTTGACCCTCTGCCAGTCGAAGCCGAGCTCCCGTCCGTCGGCCAGCACCTGCGCGGCGAAGGCCTCGTTGATCTCGATCAGGTCGAAGGCCCCGATGGGCATCTCGATGCGGTCGAGCAGCTTGCGCACACCCTGGACCGGGGCCAGGAAGAGCCACTTGGGCTCGACCTCGGCCTGGGCGTAGCCGACGATGCGTGCCAGGGGCTGCAGGCGGTGGCGCTCCACGGCGCGCTCGCTGGCCACGACCGTGGCGGCGGCGCCGTCGGTGATGCCCGGCGCGTTGCCGGCGGTGACGGTGCCCTCGGCGATCGGGGTCGTGCCCGCGACGGCGCGGGCCGTGCCCCCACCGGCCGGCTGGGGCTCGGGGTCGGGCAGGGCGAAGACCGGCTTGAGCTTGGCCAGCGCCTCCAGGCTGGTCTCGCGGCGCGGGCTCTCGTCGACCGTGACGCTGACCTCCTCGCGGCCGCGGCGAACCGTGACCGGCACGATCTCGGCCTGGAAGCGGCCCTCGTCGATGGCGGCGATGGCGCGTCGGTGGCTCTCGTGGGCGAAGCGATCCTGGTCTTCGCGGCTGATGCCGCTGTGGACCGCGACGCGCTCAGCGTGGGTGCCCATGTGGCAGGCCTCGATCGAGCACCAGAGGCCATCGGAGACGGTGCTGTCGAGCAGCTCGGCGTTGCCCAGGCGATAGCCGAAGCGGGCCTTGGGCAGCAGGTAGGGCCCGAGGTTCATGTTCTCCATGCCACCCGCGACGACGATCTCGGCATCGCCGGCGCGGATCTGGGCGGCCGCGAGCATGATCGCCTTGAGCCCGGATCCGCAGACGCGGTTGATGGTCGTGGCCGGCGTACTGTCCGGGAGGCCGGCGTTCAGTGCGGCCTGGCGGGCAGGCGCCTGGCCGACGCCCGCCTGGAGCACCTCGCCCATGAGCACCTCGTCGACGGGCGCGTCCGGCGGCAGGCCGGCACGCTCCACGGCGGCCCGGATGGCGATGCCGCCGAGGACCGGCGCCGGCGTCTCGGCGAAGGCGCCGCCGAACTTGCCGATGGGCGTGCGCGCTGCCGAGCCGAGGTAGACGCCGCCGTTGCGGCCGGTGGATGCTGCCATGGGCCGAATCTACACCTGGCAGCCCGCGCGGACGGGGACCGTCACTCCCCGCCGGCGCGCCGCAGGACCTGCTCGGCCACGATGAGCCGGTGGATCTGGTTGGTGCCCTCGTAGATCTGGGCGCCCTTGGCGTCGCGCATGAAGCGCTCGACAGGGAACTCGCGCGAGTAGCCCGAGCCGCCGAAGAGCTGCACGGCGTCGGTCGCCACGCGCATGGCCGCGTCAGAGGCGGTCCACTTGGCCAGCGACGACACTTCGGCGATGGGCTCGCCGCGGTCCTTGGCCTCGGCTGCCACACGGGTCAGGGCGCGAGCGGCGGCCACCTGCTGGGCCATCTCGGCCAGCATGAAACGAAGCCCCTGTTGCTCGGCCAGCGTGCCACCGAAGGCGCGCCGTTCGGTGAGATAGCCCGCCGCGGCGTCGAGTGCCGACTGGGCCAGGCCGGTGCAGGCAGCGGCGATGGAGATGCGCCCTTCCCCCAGCGCCGAGAGGGCGATGCGGTAGCCCTCGCCCTCCGCCCCCAGCCGGTTCGCGGCCGGCACCTCGGCCGCCTCGAAGACGAGCTCCGCGGCGGGGCAGGAACGGATGCCCATCTTGCGTTCCTTTCGCCCGAAGCGGAAGCCGGGCGCGCCCTTCTCGACCAGGAAGGCGGTGATGGCCTCCTTGCCGGCAGCGGGGTCGAGCGTGCCGAAGACCAGGTAGCGCTCCGCCTCGGGCGCATTCGAGATCCAGATCTTCGACCCGCTCAGCCGGTACGCCTCGGGCCTGTCCGCGGGTCCGACCCGCTCGGCGCGCATGCGGATGGCGGCCGCATCGGAGCCGGCGTGCGGCTCGGTCAGGGCGAACGCACCCAGGGCCTCGCCGGCCATCATCGCCGGCAGCCAGCGCCGGCGCTGCTCGTCGCTGCCCCAGGTCAGCACCGGGTACTGCGACAGGATGTGCACGCTGAGCGAGACCGCCAGGGCCATGTCCGCCCAGGCGACCTCCTCCATGACCAGCGTCCAGGCCCGGTACGAGAAGCCCGCCCCTCCGACCGACTCCGGGAACGGGGCGGCCGTGAAGCCGAGCTGGCCCATGCGCTCGAAGAGTGAGCGCTCGTAGCGCTCTGACTCGTCGCGCTCCGCGGCGCCCGGAGCGAGCTCGCGCCTGGCGAAGTCCCGCGCCGTCTCCTGCAGCAGCCGCTCCTCCGCGCTGAGACCGCCGGCGGGCACCGGCAGCGTCGCCGTCACGCTGCCACCAGCGTGCCTGCGGTCGGTCGGGGGCGGCCGAACATGGCGGGTAGGATAGCGCCGTGCCCTCCCCCAGCAGCCCCGCCCGGCCCTTTGACGCGTCGGCGGCCGCGCTGGTCGTGGTCGACCGCGACTTCCGGGTGCGCGGCCTCAATCGCGCCGCCGAGCAGGCCTACGGCCTGACCGAGGCCGACGCGCTCGGCCAGCCCGTCAACCGCCTCTTTACGGTCAGCTACCTCGACGGCACGATCGCCGGCGACGTGGTGGCGGCGCTGGAACGGGGTGGCGCCTGGAGCGGGCGCGTGGCTCAGGTACTCGAGGACGGGCGCACGCGCATCGTGGACACGATGCTCGTCAGCGTCGCCGCCGAGTCCGGCGAGGCCCTGACGTACGCCTTCAGCACGCCCGCCCCGGAGGCCGACGTGTCCGCCGAGGACGTGAGCCACGAGGGCCGCTTCCGCAGCCTCTTCGAGCGGCTACCCGACGCGCTGCTAGTGCAGGAGCTCGACGGGCGCATCATCGACGCCAACGAGGCCGCGGCACGCCTCTACGGCTTCGCGCGCTGGGAGTTGGTCCGCCAGCACGCGCGCGCCGTCACGGCCGATCTCGACGAGCCCACCGTGGAGCGGATGGCACACGAGATCGAGGAGCGCGGCTGGACCATCCGACGCGGCATCGGTCGGCGCAGCGACGGCACGACCTTCCCGCAAGAGGCGACCATCACCCGCGTCACCGTAGGCGGCCGCGGCGCCGCGTTCGTGCTGGTGCGCGACCTCACTGAGCTGCTGCGGGTCGAGGCCGAGCTGGCCAGCCTGACGGACCTGGCTCGCCTCCACGAGGCCTCTGGCAGCCTGCGCGAGGTGGCGGGTGGTGCCCTCGACCTGGTGCGCCGGGCGCTGCAGGCAGACCGCGGCGCGCTCGGCATCTTCGACGCGGGCGGACACCTCGAGTGGCTGGCGCAGGAGCGCATGGAGGAATTCACGGCGGCCATCCCCGACCTGCATACCGCGCGCCAGGTGCCCTGGCTGCCGCGCATCCTCGAGACCGGTCATGCTGAGTTCGTCGACCGGCGCGACCCCGGGCGCCGCACCTCGATCGTCAGCAAGCTGGCCGACCGGATGGGCATGGCCGCCTACGCCGTGGTCCCGCTGCGGGCCGGCGAGGAGCTGACGGGCGCGCTGGGCCTCGTCTGGAGCGGCGACCCGCCGGCCCAGGCTCGCCACATCCAGCTGCTCGACACCATCGGCCGCTTGACGGGCATGGCCATCGCCAACGTCCAGCTGCGCGACACGCTGGTGACGCGCCAGCACGCGCTCGACGAGTCCGAAGCACGCTATCGGGCGCTCTTCCGTGCCTCGCCCGAGGCGATCCTCATCGAGTCGGCCGATGGTCGGGTGGTGGACGCCAACCCGGCCGCGTCCGCGCTCTACGGCCGCAGCGTCGATGAGCTGGTCGGCCTCGAGGTGGACGAGCTGGCGGCGCTCGAGGCCGACGGGCTGGCCCAGATCGTCGACCAGCTGCGACGCGATGGGGGCGGCCGCTACCGGGGCACGGGCATCCGCGCGGACGGCTCGACCTTCCCGACCGAGGTCGACATCGCGCGCGCCTTCATCGAGGGCGAGGAGCGCTTCATCGTCAACGTGCGCGACCTGACCGAGCACGAGCGCCTCCAGGCCGAACTGCTCCAGGCCCAGAAGATGGAGGCGCTGGGCCAGCTCGTCTCGGGCGTCGCCCACGAGCTGAACAACCCGCTCAGCGCCATCGTCGCCTTCAGCCAGCTGATGCGGCTCGACGAGCGGCTGCCGCAGGACCTGCTGCACGATGCCGACCTGCTGATGCAGGAGGCGGAGCGCACCCGGCGCATCGTCCAGAACCTGCTCGACTTCGCCCGGCAGCGCCGCCCCGAACGGCGCGCGGCGAACGTGGGCCAACTCCTCGATCGGACGCTCGAGCTGCAGTCCTACGCCATCGGCGGCGGCAAGATCTCAGCCGAGCTGGACATCCCCGCCGAGCTGCCGCCGGTGGACGTCGACCCGAGCCAGATCCAGCAGGTGCTGCTCAACCTGACCATGAACGCCATCCAGGCCCTCGGGGAGCGAGACGACTCGGGCCACCTCTGGATCTCGGCACACACGGTGGGCGGCACGGACGGCGAGGGCGAGCGCGTGGAGGTGCGCTTCAGTGACGATGGGCCGGGGGTCGCGCCCGAGCATCGCGAACGGCTCTTCGAGCCTTTCTTCACCACCAAGAAGGTCGGCGAGGGCACCGGCCTCGGACTCTCGGTGAGCTACGGCATCGTCGCCTCGCATGGCGGCCGGCTCTGGTACGAGCCGCGGCCGGAGGGCGGCAGCACCTTCGTGCTGGAGCTGCCGGTGGCGCGCGGCGGCGCGCATACGGCGCCACCGCCGCGCCTGGCGCTTGAGGACGCCGTCACCCAGCGGCGACGCGGCGGTGTGGTGCTGGTCGTCGACGATGAGCCCTCGATCCGGGCCTTCCTGGAGCGGATCCTGGTGCGGGCCGGGCACGAGGTCACGGTCGCCGCCGACGGCACGGACGGGTTGGCCGCCGTCGAGCGCTCTGCCTTCGACGTGGTCCTCTGCGACCACCGCATGGGCGGCATGGACGGCCTGCAGTGCTACGACCGCGCCATCGCCATCCGGCCCGAGCTGCGCGGCCGCATCGTGCTCATGAGTGGCGATGTGCTCAACCCGACGCTGCGCAGCTTCGCCGAGCAGCGCGGCCTGCGCCTCCTGGCCAAGCCGTTCGACCTCGACGCCATCCTGGACACCGTGGACGAGATCATCGCCAGGGACTGAGCGCCGGTCGGGGCGCGCGCACCGGCCCGGCCGAGGTCCCGTCCCGGACCGGTCCCGTCCGGTAGTCATGACCGGACTGGTATCCGGGGCAGCCGGCCGATCTCCCGTCGGGCAGTCATGACCGGACTGGTATCCGGGGCAGCGCGCCCTGGATCGAGGTCAGCGCCCGGACACGAGTCCGTCCATGAATGCAGGACGGGAACGGTGGTAGGTCGGGAACGGTGGAACGGTGGTAGGGCGGGAACGGTGGAACGGTGGTAGGTCGGGAACGGTCGACGAGGAGACCCGGGTCAGTCACGCTCGCGAAGGAGGTCCGCGGCCACCAGCGTCGGCGGCGCCTCAGCTCTCGCGGGGGTAGCGGTAGAAGCCCTCCCCCGTCTTCTGGCCGAGCTTGCCGGCGGCGACCAGCTGCTCGAGCACCGCGGGCGGCCGGAAGTGCTCCTGGCTGAAGCCCTCGTGCAGCACGCGCATGATGCCGAGCACCACGTCGAGGCCGATGAAGTCGGCCAGCTCGAGCGGACCCATGGGGTGGTTGAGTCCGACCTTGGCCCCGGTGTCGATGTCCTCCCTCGTCGCCAGGCCCTCCTCGAGCGCCCGCATCGCCTCCGCCAGGAGGGGCATGAGCACGCGGTTGACGATGAAGCCCGGCCGGTCGGCGCTGACGATGACCTGCTTGCCCAGCTCGCCCGCCAGCGCGCGCGCCGCCGCCTCGGTGGCGTCGTCGGTGGCGCCGCCGCGGATCAGCTCGATGAGCGGCATCACGGGTACCGGGCTGAAGAAGTGCAGCCCCAGGAAGCGCGCGCGGCGCGGCTCGGAGACCGCCGCGGCCAGCCGGTCGATGGAGATCGACGACGTGTTGCTGGCGAAGATGGCGCGAGCGGGCGCCCAGCGGTCGAGGTCGGCCCAGAGCTGGGTCTTGACGCCCACGTCCTCGAAGACGGCCTCGATGACGATGTCGGCTTCGGCGGCGGCTCCCAGCTCCCCGGTCGGCCTGATGCGGCCGAGGAGGGCATCCCGCTCGTCGGCCGAGAGGCGACCCTTGGCCACGGCTCGCTCGAGATTGCCGGCGATTCGCTCGCGGCCGGCCTGGGCCCGTGCCAGCTCGGGCTCGTAGAGGACGACCGACTTGCCGGCAGCCGCGTGCACCTGGGCGATGCCGTGGCCCATGAGTCCGGCGCCGGCGACGAAGACACGCTCGATGCTCATCACCCGCCGAGCCTAGCGCCTCACCCGACGCGAGGTGCCGCCACCGCGTCGCGCCGGGCGAACAGCAGGAGCGCTCCGACCAGAGCCACGCCAGCGGCGACCAGGAACGCGCCCGAGTAGCCGGCCAGGCGGACCACCGCCCCCAGAGCGGCCGGTGCCAGGCCGAAGGAGAGGTCGAGGAAGAGGCTGGTGGTGCCGACCACCGAGCCGCGCTCCTCGGGCGGCACCCGTCCGACCGCCATCGACATGAGGGCGGGGAAGATGAAGGCGACACCGGCGGCGAAGACGACCGTGCCGACCACCAGGCCGAGGGGGCTCGCCACCGCCCCCAGCAGCGCCAGTCCGGCCGCCGCGAGGACGAAGGCGGCGCCGGAGAGACGGACCGCGCCGACCTGGTCGGGCAGCTTGGCGAAGAAGAGCCGCAGGACCACGACGACGATGCCGAAAGCGGCCAGCGGCACTCCCGAGCCGGTCATGCCCAGCTCCAGCGCGCGCAGCGGCAGGAAGGCGAAGTAGCCGCCCATGCCCCACGTCCCACAGAGCGCCAGGAAGCCGGGGAAGAGTCCTGCCGGGTGGAAGAGCCGGCCACGCGGCCGCGCCTCGCCGGGTGCCGCGGGCGGGGCGGTCTCGGGCGTCAGCCACGAGAGCAGGGCAGCGGCGGCGGCGATCCCGCCGGCAGCCAGCCAGACGGCAGAGAAGCCGCCCAAGCCGAGCATCGTCTCGCCCAGGAACGGACCGATGGCCACACCCAGGTAGAGCGAGAGCGACAGGAAGCTGAGGGCTTCTCCACGCCTGGCGGGTGGCGCCAGGTCCGCGCCCGCGGACAGCGTGGCCACGAAGAAGAAGGCCTCGCCGACGCCGAGCAGCGCCCGTGCTGCTACGAAGACCGGCAGCGTCACCGCCACGAGATGGAGCCCCAGCGCGGCGATGGTGATGAGCGACCCGCCCACCAGCAGGGGCCGGCGACCGAAGCGGTCCGAGGCCCAGCCGACGACCGGCCGCATGGCCAGCGCCGCCAGGCTGAAGACGCCGATCGAGATGCCCACGCCGGTCGGGTCGGCGGCCAGGGGTCCGGCGGCGAAACGCGGCGCGACCGGCAGCAACGCGCCGCCGGCGACGAAGAACGCCAGGGTGGCCGTGGCAAGGGCCAGGAAGGCCGGCGTGACGATGGCCGTGGGCGCCGGCGCGGCGCCCCGCCCGAGGCTCATGGCCCGGCTGTGCCGCCTGCGACGGCTGGACCGCCACGCTCGAGCAGCGCCAGCAGCCGGTCCGCGCCCGCGTACGGGTCCAGCTCGTGCGCGGCGATCGCCCGCAGCGTCGCCTCTCGCGCCGCCGCGTGCTCGGGGTCGCGTAGCCGCTCCTGGAGTCGCTCGGCGAGGATGCCGGCCAGCTGCGCCTCGGCCCGCGCCAGCCGGGCGGCCTCGGCGGCCGTCCCGTCGACCTCGCCGTCGCCTGCCCGCCGCCGGTCGATGGCGGCCAGCAGCTCGGGCACGCCGGCGCCGGTGAGCGCGGTCACCAGTAGCACCTCGGGGCGCTTCGGGCGCGGTCGGCCGGGCGGCAGGTCGCGGCTGGCGCCCACGGTGAGCATGCCCCGCAGCTGGGCTGCGGCGCGATCGGCGCCCGGGCGGTCGCCCTTGTTGACCACGACGAGGTCGGCCACCTCGAGCAGGCCGGCCTTGATGGCCTGCACCTCGTCGCCCATCTCGGGCGCCTGGACGACGATGGTGGTGTCGGCGATGGCAGCCACCTCGACCTCGCTCTGGCCAGTACCCACGGTCTCGATGAAGACGACGGGGAAGCCGACCGCGTCGAGCACCGCTGCCGCCGCCACGGTCGACGTCGCCAGGCCCCCGGCATGGCCGCGGGAGGCCATCGAGCGGATGAAGACGTCGCGGTCGCCGGCGTGCGCCTGCATCCGCACCCGGTCGCCCAGGATCGCCCCACCGGTGATGGGACTGGAGGGGTCGATGGCGATGACCGCCGCCGCGCGCCCGCTCCGCCGCACCTCGCCCACCAGAGCCGCGGTGAGCGTGCTCTTGCCCGAGCCGGGCGCCCCGGTCAGGCCGACCAGGTGCGCGCCGCCGGCGATGGGGTAGAGGAGCCGCAGCGCGGCCTCGGCCGCCGCGGTGCGGTTCTCGACCTCGGTCAGCAAGCGCGCCAGCGAGCGCCGGTCGCCCGCCCGGGCTGCCTCGGCCAGGCCGCGGCCACGCTCGGCCGCCGAGGCAGCTGCGCCCCGGATGCTCACGCCGCGTCGCGCGCGGGCACGTTCTCCCGGATGAACTCGGCCACCTGGCCGATGGTCGTGCCCGGGCCGAAGACGCGGCTGACGCCCGCCTCGGTGAGGGCCGGGATGTCGTCGTCGGGGATGATGCCGCCGGCGGTCACGAGCACATCGTGCATGCCCTGCTCCTGGAGCAAGGCGCAGATGCGCGGCAGCAGCGTCATGTGCGCGCCCGACAGGATCGACAGGCCCACCACGTCGACGTCCTCCTGGAGCGCGGCGCTGACGATCATCTCGGGCGTCTGGCGGAGCCCCGTGTAAACGACCTCGAAGCCCTCGTCGCGCAGGCCGCGTGCGAGCACTTTGGCGCCGCGATCGTGGCCGTCGAGGCCGGGCTTGGCGATGAGCACCTTGATGGGCCGCTCGGACATGGCGGCATGATAGCCGCGCGCCGGACGCAAGGACCCTACCCTAGGTCAGCGCGTCGAGCTCCGCCAGATGCTCCTCGTAGTGACCGAAGGTGTTGGCCGCGACGATGTAGCCGAGCAGGTGCCGGTGGGCCTGCAGGTCCGCCTCGCTGAGCGCCCGAAGGGCGGAGAGGAGCGGCGGGTACGAGGCGTCCAGGCGCGCCAGCACGCTCTCTGGGGCGTCCCCTGCCGTGCGCTCCGCGACCTGCGCGTTGAAGGCGTCCACGTCCGGCACGGGCGGGATCCGGCCGGTGGCACGCCACTCGCCCAGGCGGCCGGTGGCCTGCTCGTGCCAGGCCGCCACGTGAGCGGCCACGGCCTTGGCTGGCCAGCCCGTCTCGGTATTCCGTTCCAGGCCGCCGTTCCGGGCAACGCGGTCCACGAGCGCCCGAAAGGCAGCCCAACCCTGCTCCACGCGTGCCACCAGCTCGGCCGGCGCGAGGATCGGCTCGGGCACGTCGGTCATGGCGGCGCTCGGCTCAGGGTGCGCCGGGCGCAGGCCGCGCCAGGTGGCTGAAGAACTCGGCCCGCGTTCGGTCGGCAGAGCGGAAGAGCCCCAGAACGGCGCTGGTGGTCATGATCGTGCCCGGCTTGCGCACGCCGCGCATCACCGCGCAGAGGTGCGTAGCCTCGAGCACCACGCCCACGCCCCGCGGCTGGAGGCGCTGCTGCAGGAAGTCGGCGATCTGCTGGGTGAGGCGCTCCTGGACCTGCAGCCGACGCGCGAAGGTCTCCACGATGCGCGGGATCTTCGACAGCCCGACGACGCGGCCGGCCGGGATGTAGGCCACCGCGGCAGTGCCGAAGAAGGGCAGCAAGTGGTGTTCGCAGAGGCTGTAGAAGGGGATCTCCTTGACCACCACCATCTCGCTGTAGTCGACCTCGAAGATGGCGCCGTTGATGAGCCGCTCCGGATCGACGTGGTAGCCGGCGGTCAGCTCGATGTACATGCGGTGGACGCGCTCGGGGGTGCCGACCAGGCCCGGCCGGTCGGGGTCCTCACCGATCTCGGCCAGGATCTCGCGCACGGCCGACTCGACGCGGCCGTTGTCGCCCAGCGCAACCTGGTCACCGCTGGTCAGACTGCCCTCGGCCAGGCTGCCCTCGATGGCGCCCGCGGGCAGCCGTGGCGACTCGCCGATCTCGGTCTCGATCTCGTCGACGAGGGCGCGCAGCTGTTCGGAGGTGTCGGACATGGCGGCGATTGTGCCATCGAGCCGCGTCTGACCCGGTGTGAGCCGCCCGGCCCGCACGGCGAGTGCCTAGGCGCGCGGCTCCTCCGGATCGCGCTCGGGCGCGTCGAGCTTCTCCTCGGCGTCGCGCACACCACGGCGGATGCCGCGCACGGCCTGGCCCAGAGACTCGCCCAGCCCGGGCAGCACTTTCGGGCCGCGCCAGAGCAGGAGCAGCACGAGGAGAGCCAGCAGGAGCAGGCCGAGGTCGCTCACGTGCGCATGCTACTCCCCGGCGGCCGGTCCCGGACGATCGCTGGCCGGTGCCGGGCGGTCCTCAGCGGACGCCGGCGCTTCGGCACGCGGCCGAGCGTTGCTGGCGGGGCGGCCGTCCGCGCCGCGCAGCCAGGCGACGGCGTTCGCGCCCAGCGCAGGCACGTGGTAGCCGCCCTCCTGGAGGATCACCAGCCGGCGGCCCAGGGCGGCCACGCGCCGGCCCATCTCGTGGTAAGCGGCCGTGGTCAGCGCCAGCGGTCCGATCGGGTCCTGCTCGTACGTGTCGAAGCCGAGAGAGACCACGACCAGCGAGCCGCCGTGGGCAGCGATGCGCTCCAGGCCGTGCTCCAGCGCCGCCAGGTAGGCCGCGTCGCCGGTGCCGGGCGCGAGGGGCAGGTTGAGGTTCGCTCCCTCCCCGGCTCCGGCGCCCCGCTCCTCCTCGAAGCCGGCGAAGTAGGGGTAGGTGCCGCGGGGGTCGGCGTGCAGGGAGACGTAGAGCACGTCGGGCCGTGTCCAGAAGATCTGCTGCGTGCCGTTGCCGTGGTGCACGTCAACGTCGAGCACCGCCACGGGCTCTCCGGTCCGACGCACCAGCCACTCCGCGGCAACCGCCGCGTTATTGAAGTAGCAGTAGCCGCCGAACATGGCCCGCGCCGCGTGGTGCCCCGGCGGCCGGCAGAGTCCGTAGGCCTGCCGCTCCCCGTCGAGCACGAGGCGGGCCGTGGTCAGCGCCACGTCCACGGCCGCCCGCGCAGCGACGTAGGTACTCTCGACGATGGCCGTGGCCGTGTCGTAGCACCAGTAGCCGACGCGGCCGCAGGGCGAGCTGGGCTCCGGCGGCCTGCCCATGGATTCGCGCAGGCCGAGCTGCAGGACGGTGTCGGGCAGGATGGCCTTCTCGCCGGTGCCCTGCTCACGCCACTCCGCCCAGGCGGTCTCGAGGTAGCGCAGCAGGTCCGGGTCATGCACGGCGGTGATGGGTTCGCTGCCGAAGGCCTCGGGCTCGCGTAGCGCGAAGCCGGCGTCGGCTGCCAGGGCCTCGCGGATGGCCTCGGCCCTGGCACGCACCTCGTAGGCGGGGATCCGCCGTCCCCCGGACACCTCGAAGGGCGGCTCGTGGCCGAGGTGGAGCGGGCTGTGCACGACCTGCATCGCGACCTCCGTGGCGGCGCCGGGGGCCGGAGCGCCCGGCGTAGACTCAGGCCATGGATGATGATGGCGCACGGGAGCAGCCGCCCGCCGGCCCCGCCGACAGCGACCGCCGACGCGGCCCGCCGGCCGGCTGGCCGGCCCACGAGACGGCCATGGAGCGCACCATCCGCGAAGCCGTCGAGCGCGGCGAATTCGACGAGCTGCCCCACCGCGGACAGCGTCTGCCGCCGCGCGACGAGCGGGCCGGGGAGTGGACGCTCGCCTTCGAGGTGCTGCGCAGCGCCGGCATGGCGCCCCCCTGGATCGAGGCCGACAAGGAGGTCCGGCGCCAGCTGGCCGCACGGGACGCGCTGCTCGAGCAGGCCGTGCGTTCCGGGCCGCTGCTGCACGGCACCCTGCGCCGCCGGATGCGCGAAGTGGTCGCGGCCGCCGACCGTGCCGTCGAGCACCTCAACGCCCTGGCACCCGGGCCGGCGCAGCACCGCCCCCGGCTGGACCTGGCAGCGGAGCTGGCGGAGCTGGAGCGTCGTCTCCAGGAGGGACGATGAGCGCGCGCCCCGAGGCCGCCCCGTGGCCCGAGCCCTGGCCGCCAGATGGGCCGAGCCTCCAGGAGCGCTACGCCCCCGGCCTCGTCTGCTTCGGTTGCGGCCCCGCCAACCCGACCGGGCTGCGCATCCGCAGCTTCCCGGGCAACGGCGACGAGGTGGTCGCCGAGTGGCAGCCCCAGCCCGATCGTGACGCCTTCCCGGGCATGCTCAACGGCGGCATCGTGGGCGCTCTGCTCGATTGCCACTCGAACTGGACCGCCACCTGGCATCTGATGCGCCGCCTCGGCCTCGACCACCCGCCGAGCACGGTCACGGCCGATTATGCCGTGCGCTTCCTCCGACCGACGCCCTCGGACCGGCCGATTCGCCTGCGCGCGCGCGTGGTCGAGGCAAGCGACGACCGCGCCACGACCGAGGCCACGCTCGAGTCGGACGGCGTGGTGACGGCCACCTGCCGCGGCACCTTCGTGGCGGTCAAGCCTGGCCACCCCGCCTACCACCGCTGGTAGGCGTGGCCGACTCGAGGAGCTGCAGCAGGGCCGCCGCGACCTCGCCGGGCCGGTAGCGCATCAGGTTGTGCCCGGCGCCGGGCAGTGTGCGCACCACGGTCGGCGGCCGGCCCGCCGCAGTGCGCCGGTCGGCGATCTCCTCGAGCGCCAGCAACCGCTGCCGGCCCTCCTCGTCATCGGCCGTGCCGGCGGCCGCGACCAGCGCCAGCAACGGCACCTCGAGCGCCGAGAGCGTGCGCGCCGGCCGGTACGAGAACATCGCTTCCACGCAGCCGCGCAGCGCGAAGGGGCGGGTACGCGGCGCGACATGCCCGGCGTGCTTCTCCTCGACCGCCGCACGCGCGGCCGTCTCCTGGTCGTCGTCCCAACTCGCCGGATCGTAATCGCGCCGGTCGGCCAGGTAGGCGGCCATCGAGCGCAGCACCTCTGGCGGCTCCTCCAGGCCGCGCAGGAACTCCGCCGGCTCCTGGCCGGTCACCTCGGCCACATCCTCCCAGCCACCGTCGACGAGGGCGACGCCCGCCACCGCACTGGGCGCGAGCACGCCCGCCGCGGCCGCGACCTGAGCCCCGAAGCCGTGTCCCGCTACGACTGCCGGCGCGCCGCCCGCGTCGGGCCCGTAGCCGCTGGCAGTGAGCACGGTGAGCACGTCGAAGGCGAGCGACTCGAGGTCGTAGCCGCCGCGCGGCGCATCCGACAGCCCGTGGCCGCGCAGGTCGGGCGCGAGCAGGTGCACGCGTCCCGCCAGCCGGCGCGCGATCGGCGTCCAGTGGCGGGCCGTGGCCGACAGCCCGTGCACCAGCAGCAGTGGCGGCCGGTCGGCCGGCTCCGGCCGGCCCCAATCGAGGTAGTGGATGCGCTCGCCGGTGTCGACCGGGACGACGAGGGATTCGGGCACGAGGGTCGGGTCGGCTCTCACCACGGCTAGCATAGGCGCGCCGCGGGTCGGGCCGGCTCGATCGGCAGCCTGGAGGTCCCTGTCCGTGCCGCTCCGTCGCCGTGGCAGTCAGTCCCGCCGTCATCCGGCACGCCGTGTGCCGCTCCCGCCGCGTCGTCACGTGCCATTCGAGCTGCTCGTGGAGCGCGCCCTGACCGGTCTGCCGGCATCGGCGCAGCGGCTCCTGGAGCAGGTCGCCGTGGTCATCGAGGAGGAGCCGACGTCCGAGCAGCTGCGCGAGAACCGCCTCGAGCCCGACGACACCCTCTACGGCCTCTACGAAGGCACCCCCATCGTCGAGTACGGCGCCGACTGGGTGCCGCTGCCCAACAAGATCAGCCTCTTCCGGCTGCCGCTCGAGGCGGACTTCGCCGATCCGGACGAGCTGGCCGCCGAGGTCCGCCGCACCGTGCTCCACGAGCTGGCGCACCACGCCGGCTTCGGCGAGGAGGGGATGCGCCGCTTGCGCCTCGACTGAGGCTCGACTGCGCGAACGGGGCGGACAGTACCGCGACGCGGCCAGTTGCCGCGGGTCGCCCGTCGTGCTTCAGGCCGGCCGTGCCGAGTCCCGGCGTGCGGCAGGCGGGCGCACCATCAGCCCGGCCGGGGCGAGTGTCGCGGCGGACATCAGGATGGCCAGGGGCAGCATCCCGGCCCCGGTCACCAGCAGCGCGCCCACGAGGGCGGCGCCGGCAGCCGCGACGAGCGCGGTGATGCCGGCGGCGGCCAATGCGCGCGATCGCTCGTGCGCGCGGCTCGCGTCGGCCAGCAGCGTGCTCCCCGCCACCGAGGCCAGGCACCAGCCGAGCCCGAGCCCGAAGAGCGCCGGCAGGACCGTGCCGAGCGTGGGTCCGATGGCCAGGGCGAGCGCGCCTGCGGCCATCGCCGCCAGGCCGACCAGCAGTCCGCGACGCCGCCCGATGCGGTCGACGGACCGGCCGACCAGCGGGGCCAGCGAGAACATGCCCGTGAAGAGGACCGCTACGGCCAGCGAGATGGAGCCGAGGTCATGCCCCGCCTGGCGCAGCCAGGGGCCGATGCTGACGAGCAGGCCCACCAGCGCCACCTGTGCCGCCACGAGGGCGACGAGCGCGGCGCGCGCATCGGACGAGGCGAAGAGGCCGGGCACCGCCGTCAGGCGGAAGGGCTCGGCCAGCACCACGCCGTCCAGCGCGCCGTCTGCTGCGGTGGCGCCCGGCGAGCGGACCAGGCGCGTGTCGGCCTCGAGGGGATCCGGCCACTGGGCGTCGAGCGCCTCCTGCCGGACGGCCCAGACCACGCCCGCGCCAACGGCCATCAGCGCCGCCGCGAGCAGCCACGGCGCGGCGAGCGTGGACGGGTCGGCCGCACGCCGGGAGAGCAGCGGGGCGAAGAGGAAGGGAGCGACGATGCTGCCCGCAGCCGCCCCGAGCAGCAGCCGCGCGACGGCCGTGCCTCGCCGCGCGGAGGGCACCAGGTCGGGCAGCGACCCGCGCAGCAGGCCCACGGTCCCGAGCCCGGCACCGAGGAGCACCAGCCCAGCCAGGTAGAGCGTGGTGGAACGGATGCTGGCGGCGACGAAGAGCAAGACAGAGGCGCCGGCGCAGAGGGCGAAGCCGAGCGAGATGCCGGGCACGCGGCCGATGCGCCGGCTGAGCGGTTCGACCAGCGCGGCCGATACGGCACCCGCGACGAGGGCCAGGGCGAGGCCGACCCCGGCGGCCCCGCCGCTGCCCGCGAGCGCGCCGAGGGTGAGGGCGGATAGCCCTGCAGCCAACTGGACGACCGCCCAGGCGAGGGCCATCGAGAGCGTCAGCGCGATGGCCGATGTCCCGTCGGCGAGCGCCCGCTGGCGCATGGGGTAGGCCGTCGGCCCGTCCGAGGCCGTTCCGACCGCGGAGCGAGGTCGCAGCGGTTCGCGGCGTGCCCGGTGAGGCAGGGCGGTCGGCAGGCGCACGGACCGCAGTATGGCCGACCCCGCCGGCGCCGGCGACCATCCACCGCTGATCGGGCCGTCGTCTGCTGGTCGAGCAGCCCGCGCTTGGTCGGCGACATAACTTGCGCACTTGCGCAACTAGTGAGAGACTCTGCCCGTGGCAGTCAGCATCCCCTCCAGCGAGACCGAACGGCAGCGCTTCGCAGCCGTCGGGCGTGCGCTCGCCGACCCCAAGCGGCTCTGCGTCCTCGAGACGTTGGCCGGCGGCGAACGCTCCGTGGGCGACCTCTCGCGCGAGGTGGGCTGCCAGATCCCCAACATGAGTCAGCACCTGGCGGTGCTGCGCGCGGCCGGCCTCGTGGCCGCCCGGCGCGACGGCAACACGGTCTATTACCGTCTGCGGGACCAGCGCGTCCTGGAGGCCTATCGACTCATCCAGTCCATCGCCGAATGAGCGGCGAGAAAGGAATGACACGCCCGATGGCCGAGATCAAGGAAGCCACGGACGCGACCTTCGAGGAGGTCGTCCTCCACAACGACAAGCCGGTGGTGGTCGACTTCTGGGCCGCCTGGTGCGGGCCCTGCAAGATGGTCGCGCCGGAGATGGAGAAGCTGGCCCAGAAGTACGACGGCTCGGTCGAGGTGGTCAAGGTCGACGTCGATGCCAACCCGCGCATCAGCCAGATGTTCGGCATCATGAGCATCCCGACCATCGCTTTCTTCCAGCCCGGCCAGCAGCCCAAGGGCGTGGTCGGCTTCCGCCCGCTCGAGCAGCTCGAGGCGGCCTTCGGCCTGAGCGCGTACGCCACCAACGGGACGGGCCCCGAGGCCTGACCGGCCCAGCCCCCGGGCGCCAAACCGGGGGCCCAGCTCTCCGGGCACCATCCGCACCACGAACCAGACACTGCAGCGGCGCCCCGGCTCCCGCCGGGGCGTCCTCATAGCCAACCGGCCTCCGACCGCCTCGCCCGACCCGGTCGGCGTCCGGTCCCGGTGCAGGTCCGATAGTCTCGACGGGACTGGTGTCGAAGGCCGGCCATCCTCCGAGGTCGACTTCGACCCACGGCCGGGCAGTCCACGCACGATGCTGCCGCTCGATCGATCCCGCTACGGCAGTGAGGGGCGCGATCTCCTGACTACCACTCCCCCGGTGCGTAGATGGCAGGGTCTGGGCGCTCGGGCGGCTTACCACTCCCCGGTGCGTAGATGGCAGGGGTCTGGGCGCTCGGGCGGCTTACCACTCCCCGGTGCGTAGATGGCAGGGCCCTGGGCGCTCGCGCTGCCTATCGCTACCCGGAGGCATACGCGGCTGGCAGCGGGCTGTGAGGACGGCGGCGCTGCGCAGAGGCCCCGTGCCTCAGGATGCGGCCGAGGCAGCCTCCAGCACCGCGCGCAGCTGGGGCATGTGCTCCTCGTAATGCTCGATCGTCTCGCTGAAGAAGAAGCCGGACACGTCCGGATCCTTGATCCAGCGCGTCTCCGGCACGACGGTCAGGGAGCCACGCAGCTCGCCCGGCACGTCGCGCAGGCGCCGCCGCACCTCGTCCAGGGGCAGCGCCGCCCAGCGCGCCATCAGATCGTCGTTGACGGCGTCGCCGCGGGCGTCCCAGTCAGCGCGCATGGCATCTCGCGTGGGCGTTGCTGTGCCCACGGCCAGCTCCCTGGCCACGGCCAGGGCATGCTCGAGCCAGGCCAGCATGTGGCCCGCCAGCACGCGCCCGCTCCAGCCCAATCCGGGTCCTTCCGGGTCGGTCTCCCGCTCGAGCGCCGCGTCGGGCAGCTCGGCCAGGGCCTCGTACGGGCGCCAGGCGTCTCGCTCCTCCTCCAGGAACTCGAGCGCGTTGCCGTACATGCTCAGCCGTCCCCAGCGCCGCCCGAGCCGGCAGCATCGACCGGGACGCGCTGACCCGCCGGGGCAGGGTCAGGCACCGGCGCGCTCGTAGACGGCGATGCGCCAGCTTCGCCAGCCGCTCTGGTGACGCGACCGGAAGCCGGCTGCCTCGAGCGACCGCTCCACGTCGGCGAGGTCGTGCAGGAAGGAGGGGCAGGGGTCGGTCCGGACGCGATCGACGATGCGCTCGACGAGCAACTCGGCCCGCGCGAGGAGTCCGCGCCACCCGCGCGTGTGGGGCGCAGTGAAGGCGATCAACGAACCCGCGCTGGCGATCGCCCGGGCGATCAGGGCGGAACAATCCGGGTAGCAGCAGATGACCCGGTCGAGGATCACCCAGTCATGCTGCTCCAGGGACAGGCCCGCGGCATCGCCGAGAACGAACCGCACACGTTCGGCCAGGCCGGCGCGCTCTGCCCGACGCCCGGCCTCCGCCAGTGCCGCTGGGGAGAGGTCCACGCCCTCGCCGGTCGCCGCGCCGGCCTGCACCA
>DASSPM010000063.1:0-14206 GCA_035699625.1 Candidatus Limnocylindrales bacterium
AGCTCGACGTGCTGGTGGCCGGCGACCCGGTCGACGCGCTCTCGCTCATCGTCCACCGTGGTCGCGCGCAGCAAACCGGCCGCTCGCTCGTCGAGAAGCTCAAGGAACTCATCCCGCGCCAGATGTTCGAGGTGCCGGTGCAGGCGGCGGTCGGCGCCAACGTCATCGCCCGCGAGACGATCCGGGCGATGCGCAAGAACGTGCTCGCCAAGTGCTACGGTGGCGACATCACGCGCAAGCGGAAGCTGCTCGAGAAGCAGAAAGAGGGCAAGGCGCGCATGAAGCGGGTCGGCTCGGTGGAGATCCCGCAGGAGGCATTCCTGGCCATCCTGAGCACGTCCGAGTCGGGCTAGGGCGACGTGGACGCGCTGCGGGTCCTGGTCGTGGTCGCCTTCGTCGGGCTCCTGGTGCTGCTGCGCCTTGACGCGGCTCGCTTCGGAGCCGCCGAGTACGACGACGAGACGGCACCTGGAGGCTGGCGTAACGCCGCGCGACGCGGCGCCTGGTACGCGCTCGGCTTGACGCTCGCGGCTGCCATCTGGCTCATCCACCCACTGCCCGTCTCGGTGCTCCACCTGCATCTCGGCGGGGACCGCCTGGGGGCCATCCTGGCCGGCCTGACGCTGGGCGCGCTGGGCACCGCCGTGGCGGTCCTCTTCGCCCAGGCCCGCTACCGGCGGCTCCGCTTCCCGGAGCCGCGGCTCTACCCCGGGGCGATGCTCAACTCCATCGGCACGGCCGTCATCGACGAGGTCGCCTTCCGCGGCGCGCTGCTCGGCCTGCTCATCGCCGCGGGTGTGCCCGCTGACGCCGCCATCGCCCTGCAGGCGGTGCTCTATGGCCTCGCCACGCGGCTGGGTGCGCCCGGCCGAAGCCGCGTCATGCTCGCGGTCTTCCTGGGCCTGGGCCTGGTCACGGGCGCGGTGACCCTGGCCACGGGTGGCATCGGCGCGGCGGTGCTGGGCCATGCCATCACGCGCATGGCCTTCTTCGTCTGTACCGGGCACCCCGGGCAGGTGCTGCCGCTGGGCCACGAGCCCGAGGAAGAGGAGGCGGAGCGACTACCGCCCGAGGGCTGGCAGGTCGTGCCCGAGGGCGACCGCTGACCTCCGCGCCGGCTGTCGGGCTCTACGTCCACGTCCCCTTCTGCGTCTCGCTCTGCCCCTACTGCGACTTCGTCGTCGTCGCCGGCGCTGCGGCCCGCGGACCACGCAGTCGCGTGGCGGCCTTCCTCGAGGCGCTCGAGACGGAGATCCGACTCCGCGCGCCGGCCAGCCCGGTCGGATTGCGATCGCTCTATCTCGGGGGCGGAACGCCGTCGCTGCTGCCGGCTGCGGCGATCACCCGGCTCACCCGCCTCGTCGGCGAGGTGTTCGGCCTGAGCGCCGATGCCGAGGTGACGGTCGAGGCCAACCCCGGTCGCGAGGAGCGCGGCGACCCGTCTGCGCTGCGCGAGGCCGGCGTCACCAGGATCTCGTACGGCGCCCAGAGCCTCGACGACGGCGAGTTGCGGCGTCTCGGCCGCCGGCATCGGGCCCGGGACGTCGCCGCGGCGGTCCTCGAGGCCCGCCAGGCCGGCGTCGCCTCGATCAACCTGGACCTGCTCTACGACATCCCCGGCCAGTCGCTGGCGAGCTGGACGGCGGCCCTCGAGGAGGCGCTGTCCCTCGAGCCCGACCATCTGTCGCTCTACGCGCTCACGCTCGACGATCCGGACGCCGAGGGACTCACCGGGCCCGGCGGCGACCACCTGCCGACGACCGCCGGGGCACGCCGCTGGCGGGGCCGCGCCCGGCCGGGGCAGGACCAGGATCGGGCGGCGGCGATGTACGGCCATGCCATGGTCCGCCTCGCCGAGGCCGGCTATCGCAGCTACGAGATCTCGAACTGGGCCCGTCCCGGACACGAGTGTCGGCACAATCTTGGCTACTGGCAGCGGCGGCCGATCGAGGCGGTCGGACCGGGCGCCCACGCCTTCGACGGCGCCGTGCGGCGCTGGAATGCCGCCCGGCTGGATGGCTACCTCGCCGCGCTGGTGCCGCCGGACGGGTCGTCGCCCCGCCTGCCGCCCGGAGGCGAGGAGCGGCTGGAGGCACGCACGGAGCTGGCGGAGCAGGCCATCCTCGGCCTCCGGCTCGCGGAGGGCATCGATCAGCTGCTGGCGGACGCGCCGACAGTGGCGCCTGCCGTCGCCTGGGCGAGGGAGGCTGGGCTCGCCGAACGCACCGCGCAGGGCCGCGTCCGCCTCACCGCCCGCGGCCGGCTGCTCTCGAACGAGGTCTTCGCGCGCCTGGTGTGAGTGGCCGCGCGGCGCGCTACGCTGCGCCGATGAGCGACGGGAGCGGCAGCGCGACAGGCAGCGGCGCGGCGGACCGCAGCGCCAGGGTCGGCAGTGCCAGGGTCGGCAGCGCGACGGGCCGCCGCCTGGTCGATCCCGTACTGCTGCGTACCACGGCCGAGTTGGCGCAGGCCTTCCTGGACTCGCTCCCCGCGCGTCCTGTCGGGCCGACCGTGGGCATCGACGAGCTCCGGGCTCGCCTGGGCGGCGACCTGCCCGAGGAGCCGCTCGACCCGACAGCGGTGATCGAGTCGCTCGCGTCCTCGGTCGAGGGTGGGCTCGTCGCCTCGGCCGGCCCTCGCTACTTCGGCTTCGTCGTCGGCGGCTCGCACCCGGCCGCCCTGGCGGCGGACTGGCTGAGCAGCGCCTGGGACCAGAACGCCGCCATGTACGTCATGGGCCCCGCGGCCGCAGTCTGCGAGGAGGTCGCCGGAGGCTGGCTCAAGGATGTCTTCGGCCTGCCGGTTGAAGCGAGCGTCGGCTACACCAGCGGCGCCACGATGGCCAGCTTCACCGCCCTCGCCGCCGGTCGGCACGCGCTGCTCGCGCGCGAGGGCTGGGAGGTCGAGACGCGCGGCCTCTTCGAGGCGCCGGAGATCCCGGTCATCGTGGGCGACGAGGCGCACGTGACGATCTTCGCCGCGCTGCAGATGCTCGGCCTGGGACGTGAGCGGGTCACGCACGTCGCCAGCGACGAGCAGGGCCGCATGCGGCCCGACGCGCTGCGCGATGCGCTCCAGCGCCTCGGCCGGCCGGCGCTCGTCTGCGCCCAGGCCGGCAACGTCAACAGCGGCGCCTTCGACCCCCTGCCGGCGATCGTGGCGGCCGTCCGCGAGAACGGCGGCTGGCTGCACGTGGACGGGGCGTTCGGGCTGTGGGCGGCCGCGTCGGAAGCACGCCGCCACCTGGTGGCCGGTGTCGGCGAGGCCGACTCGTGGACGACCGATGCGCACAAGTGGCTCAACGTGCCCTACGACTCGGGCCTCGTCTTCTGTGCCGATGCGGGCGCACACCAGGCGGCGATGACGCTGGGGGCGGCCTACTACGTCGAGACCACGGGCGCCGAGCGCGACCCCTACAACTGGGTGCCCGAGTCGTCGCGCCGGGCGCGTGGCGTGCCCATCTACGCCACGCTGCGCGCCCTCGGGCGGCGCGGCCTGGCCGAGCTGGTCGAGGGCTGCTGCCAGCTGGCGGCGCGCTTCGGGCAGGGCCTCGACGGCCGGCCCGGCGTGCGCGTCCTCAACGAGGTGGTGCTCAACCAGGTGGTAGTGCGCTTCTCCGGCCCCGGCGACGAGGCCGCGGCCGCCGACGAGCGAACCCGCCGGGTGATCGGCGCCATCCAGCGCGACGGCACGCTCTGGGCCGGCGGCACGACCTGGCGCGGGCGCGCCGCGCTGCGCATCTCGGTCTCGAACTGGAGCACCACCGAGGACGACGTCGACCGCTCGCTGGAGGCCATCCTGCGCGTCGCCCGGGAGTGCGGCGTCGGGGCCTGAGCCCTGGCGGGTCCCGCCGGGCGGGCCGCGCGCACGTCCACGCGTTGACACCGGCTCGGGGCCGCTGCTACCATCCGGGTCCACGGGTTAGCACTCAACCATCGAGAGTGCTAACGCGACCTCAACCGCGTAAGGCAGCAAGGACGGCAAGGATGGCGCGGCGCAGGGATCGCCCCATCGGCCCGCTGGACGCGCGCTCTGCCGCGATCCTCCGGGCGGTCATCGAGGAATACGTCGCCACGGCACAGCCCGTCGGCAGCCTGACCCTGGTCGAGCGCTACGGGCTGGGCGTGAGTCCGGCCACGGTGCGCAACGTGATGGCCGACCTCGAGCGCGCGGGCTACCTGCACCACCCGCACACCAGCGCCGGGCGCGTGCCGACGGACGCCGGCTACCGCGTCTACGTGGAGTCGATCGCCGACGAGGTCACCCTCGCGCCGGTCGACCAGCTGATGATCCGCCACCAATTCGGCCAGGTCGAGTTCGCCAGCGAGCACTGGTTCCGGCTGGCCGCGGCGACGCTGGCAGCACTGACCCACGCGGCCGGCCTGGCCACGCCGGCCAAGCCGCGCGCCTCGCGCGTCAAGCGCATCGACGTCGTCTCTATCGGCGAGCGCCTGGCGAGCCTGGTCCTCGTCCTGGCCGAGGGGCCCGTCAAGCAGGTCCTGGTCGGGCTCGAGGAGGGGGTCAGGCAGGCCGACCTCGATGCCGTCGTGCGCGACCTCAACGCCCGCCTGGTGGGCCTCTCCGCCGCTCAGGTCGAGCGCATCGCCGCCGGCCCCTGGGGCGATGAGACCGGCCCGCGCGTCTTCCGCGCCGTCGCCGAGCGCGTCGCCCGCGTGATGCGCGAGTTCGACGCGGCCTCGGTCGAGGACGTCTTCAGCGAAGGGCTGCTCAACGTCATGGAAGCGCCCGAGTTCGCCCAGAGCGCCAAGCTGCGCCAGGTCTTCGCGGCTCTCCAGGACCGCGACTACCTCGGCCGACTGGTGCACGACGTGGCGCGCGCCGGGGACGTGCGCATCTTCATCGGCGCCGAGAATCGCTCGACGGAGATGCACGGCGTCTCGCTCGTGCTGGCGCCGTACGGCCGTCCCGGGCGGGCGGTGGGCGTCGTCGGCGTGCTCGGCCCGACGCGCATGGCCTACCCGCAGGCGATCAGCACCGTGCGCTACGTGAGCGGCCTGATGAACGAGCTCGTGGACCACCTGTACGCATGAGACGAACGGAACCCCGACCCACGCGACACACGAACGGCGGCGATGAGCCGGCGCAGCCCGCGCTCGCCCGCGATGCGGTGAGCGGAGCGGAGCTCGATGCGCTGCGCGAGCGGCTGGCAGCGGCGGAGCAGGAGGCGGGCGACCTGCGCGCCACGCTGCAGCGCACCGCGGCCGACTTCCAGAACTACAAGCGGCGTACCGAGCAGGACCGTGAGGCCAACCTCGGCCTCGCCAACGAGGCCCTGCTGCGCAAGCTGCTGGCGGTCGTGGATGACTTCGACCGGGCGCTCGAGGCGATGCCCGGGGAGCTCAAGGACCTGGGCTGGATCGAGGGCATCTGGCTGGTCGAGCGCAAGCTGCGGGCGCTGCTCGAGTCAGAGGGCGTGACGCCCATCGACGCGGTCGGGCGCCCCTTCGACCCGCGTGAGCACGAGGCCGTCGTCCACCAGGAGACGACCGACGCTGCCGACGACACCGTCATCTCCGAATTGCAGCGCGGCTACCGCATCCGGGACCGGGTCCTGCGCCCGGCGCTGGTGACCGTGGCCAAGAACCCGGGCCGCGAGCGGTCCGCCGAACGATCAACGACAGACGACGACATGGATGCCGGCCGCCAGGCCGGCCGCGGAGGCGAATAGACATGGGCAAGATCATCGGCATCGACCTGGGCACGACCAACTCGGTCGTGGCCGTGATGGAAGGCGGCGAGCCGACCGTCATCCCCTCGGCCGAGGGCGGCCGCACCGTGCCCTCGGTGGTGGCCTTCACCAAGACCGGTGAGCGCCTCGTGGGCCAGTTGGCGAAGCGCCAGGCGATCACCAACCCGAGCCAGACCATCTACTCCATCAAGCGCTTCATGGGCCGCCGCTGGGACGACCCGGAGGTGCAGCGCTCCAAGGACCTCGTGCCGTACAAGGTCGAGAAGGATCCCAAGTCGGACGGCGTGCGGGTCACGCTGGCCGACGGCAAGAGCTACACGCCGCCGGAGCTGAGCGCGATGGTCCTCCAGAAGCTGAAGGCCGATGCCGAGGCGTACCTGGGCGAGAAGGTGACCGAGGCGGTCATCACCGTGCCGGCCTACTTCGACGACACGCAGCGCCAGGCGACCAAGGACGCCGGCCGCATCGCCGGCCTGGACGTCAAGCGCATCATCAACGAGCCCACCGCCTCCGCCCTGGCCTACGGCCTGGACAAGAAGAAGGACGAGAAGATCGCCGTCTACGACCTGGGTGGCGGCACCTTCGACATCTCCATCCTGGAGCTGGGCGACGGCGTCTTCGAGGTCAAGTCGACCAACGGCGACACGCACCTCGGCGGTGACGACTTCGACCAGCGCGTCATCGACTGGCTGCTGGCCGAGTTCAAGAAGGACCAGGGCATCGACCTCTCCAAGGACCAGCAGGCCATGCAGCGCCTCAAGGAGGCCGCCGAGAAGGCCAAGATCGAGCTCTCCTCCACGCTCCAGACGGAGATCAACCTGCCCTACATCACGGCCGACGCCTCCGGGCCCAAGCACCTCGTGACGACCCTCAGCCGGGCCAAGCTCGAGGATCTCGTGTCCGACCTGGTGGACAAGACCAAGGCGCCGGTCCAGAAGGCGCTCAAGGACGCCGGCCTCAAGCCGGGCGACATCGACGAGGTCATCCTCGTCGGCGGCCAGACCCGCATGCCGGCCGTGGTCGAGGCGGTCAAGGCGATGTTCGCCGGCAAGGAGCCGCACAAGGGCGTCAATCCCGACGAGGTGGTGGCCATCGGTGCCGCCATCCAGGCCGGTGTCCTGGGCGGCGAGGTCAAGGACGTGCTGCTCCTCGACGTGACGCCGCTCTCGTTGGGCATCGAGACGCTGGGCGGCGTGATGACCCGGCTCATCGACCGCAACACGACCATCCCGACGTCGAAGAGCCAGATCTTCTCGACCGCCTCGGACAACCAGAACCAGGTTGAGATCCACGTGCTCCAGGGCGAGCGCGAGATGGCCGCGGACAACAAGACGCTGGGCAAGTTCATCCTGGACGGCATCCCGCCCGCCCCGCGGGGCATCCCGCAGATCGAGGTGACGTTCGACATCGACGCCAACGGCATCCTCGACGTGCGTGCCAAGGATCGGGCCACGAACCGCGAGCAGACCGTGCGCATCACGGCCTCCTCGATGCTCTCCAAGGACGACGTGGACCGCATGGTGCGCGAGGCGACCGAGCACGCCGAAGAGGACCGCCAGCGGCGCGAGCAGGTCGAAACGCGCAACCAGGCCGACACGCTGGCCTACCAGGCCGAGCGCACGCTGCGCGACCTGGGCGACAAGGTCGCGGCCGACGATCGAGCCGAGGCCGAGCGGCGCGTCGAGGCTGTGCGCGAGGCGCTCAAGGGCGACGATCTCGAGGCCGTCAAGCGGACCACGAGCGACCTCGCCGAGACGCTCCAGCGGATCGGCACCGCCGCCTACCAGGCGGCCGGCCCGGCCGGCGGCGACGGCATGGACGGCGCGGGCGACGCAGGCGAGGGCGGCGAGGCGGCCGGCGAGCCCGAGGGCGCCGCGGCCGGTGCCGGGGCGGCGTCCGGCGGCTCCGGCGACGACGACGCCGTGGAGGGCGAGTACAAGGAGGTCTGAGCAGAGCGGCGCTCCGGGCCGGCGGGTGGTCGGGGCGCCGTCGGTCGCGCGTCTTGCCGTACGCACGCCCGGCGTGCGTTAGCCGACCCCCGGGGCCGAGATCTCTGCCGTACGCCCGCCCGGCGTGCGTTAGCCGCCCCCGGGGCGGTATCTCTGCCGTACGCCCGCCCGGCGTGCGCTAGCCGGGATGCAGCGCGGGCTTCCCCTCTGTGTGGTCCTCATCTGAGCGTGGGACGTGGTCGCACGCGCGCGTCCTTGGTCGCACCCGCTGCCTAACGGCCGTCTGGCGAGCATTCGGCATGAAGATCAGGCCGGAGATGCGCCCACTGGGCCTCCGCGTCCAGGCGTGGACGGCGAGTCCGCGGTCCGGGAAGGCGACACGGAACATCGCCTCGTGCTCGGCGACCCGCCGTCGAGCGGTGCGACCGTCGGCCACCACCAGCAGACGCGAGGCGCTCTGCGTGGGCCAGCCGCGGTCTCGAGCAACGAGGGGCGCAAGCCGTCGCTTGCGATCGAGGGTCGAGATGGTCGACTGCACGTCCGCGACGACGCTCTTCACTTCCACCACCAGCAGGGCGGTGGTGGCCGGGTGCCAGGCCAGGATGTCGATCGAGCCGCGCTCGCCGCGGATGGCGAACGACGCCTCCACTTCCGTCGCCCAGCCGCGTGCCCGCAGCAGCCGGACGACCCGTTCCACCAGCGCCGCGTGCGCCGCGTCAAGCAGCCTGTCGAGCCGCTCGCCCTGCCAGCGCAGCTGCAGGTCCAGCGATGCGCCCAGTGCATCGACCAGCCGCTCGAGGGTGGCCATGGACAGCTCCCGCGCCGCGCCGCGCTCCACTCGCCCTACGGTGCCGCGCGACACGCCGGCGCTGCGGCCCAGGTCTTCCTGTCGCCATCCTCGCCGCAGTCGCAATGCCCGGACCTGGCGCCCCAGCCGGCTCGCGTCCATGCCGCAGAGGGTGCGCGACCAGGCTCGACAGGCGCTTATCCGAAGATGGGCCGCCGCGCCGATGCACGGACGGCCGGCAGAGCGGCCTCGCCAGGCGCTGATCTGAAGATGGGCCGCCGCGCCGGCGGTGTCGGGCAGGCGACAGGCGTCGCGTCGTCCGGCTGATACCATCGCCGGGTGACCCCAGGTCCTGACACCTCGCTCATCCATGCCCGCGGGCTGACGAAGCGCTTCGGCGACTTCACGGCCGTCGATGCCATCGACTTCGACGTGGCGCCGGGTGAGGCGTTCGGCTTTCTCGGCCCGAACGGCGCGGGCAAGACGTCGACCATGCGCATGATCGGCTGTGTCTCGCCCGTCTCCGACGGCACCTTGCGCATCCTGGGCATGGATCCGGCCGTGGATGGACCGCGCATCCGGGCGCAGGTCGGGGTGGTGCCCCAGCAGGACACGCTCGATACGGAACTGACGGTGCGCGAGAACCTGCACATCTACGCGCGCTACTTCGACATCGACCGGGCCACCGCCCGCGCCCGCGCCGACGAGCTGCTCGACTTCGTGCAGTTGACCGAGCGCGCCGACAGCGAGGTCGAGCCGCTCTCCGGCGGCATGAAGCGGCGCCTGACCATCGCCCGCTCGCTCATCAACGAGCCGAGCCTGCTGCTCCTCGACGAGCCGACCACGGGCCTCGACCCGCAGGCCCGCCACCTGCTCTGGGACCGCCTCTACCGGCTCAAGCAGCGCGGCGCGACGCTGGTCCTGACGACCCACTACATGGACGAGGCCGAACAGCTCTGCGACCGGCTGGTAGTGATGGACAAGGGCCGCATCGTGGCCCAGGGGTCCCCGCGCGAGCTGATCGAGCAACACTCGACGCGCGAGGTGCTCGAGCTGCGCTTCCCGGTCGGGGTGCAGGAGCAGCTCGACGGACAGCTCGACGGGCTGGCCGAGCGCATCGAGCACCTGCCCGACCGCCTCCTGCTCTACACGCGCGACGGGGAGGCGGCGGCGGCCGCCGTGCACGAGCGCGGGCTCCAGCCGGAGAGCGTCCTCGTCCGGCGCAGCACCCTCGAGGACGTCTTCCTCCGGCTCACCGGCCGCACCCTGGTCGACTGAGGAGGAGCGCGGTGACGCCGCCCGCCCTGCGCGTCTTCGAGCACGCCGTCCTCGTCTACCGGCGCACCTGGCGGGGCACGCTCTTCCAGACCTTCCTGACGCCGGTGCTCTTCCTGGCCGCCATGGGCCTCGGCCTGGGCGGCCTGATCGACCGCAACAGCAGCGCGGCCCTGAGCGGCGTGCCCTACATGGTCTTCCTGGCGCCCGGCCTGCTGGCGGCGCAGGCGATGCAGACGGCCGCCTTCGAGAACACCTTCCCGGTGATGGCCAAGACGACCTGGCAGAAGACCTACGAGGCGATGCTGGCCACGCCGCTGCGGGTGCGCGACCTGATCATCGGCGATCTGGCCTGGTCGGCGGTCCGGCTGCTGCTCGTGGCGACCGCCTTCCTGGCCGTCATGGCGCTCTTCGGCGCCGTCCGCTCGCCGATGGCCGTGCTGGCCATCCCGGCTGCGGCACTGACCGGCTTCGCCTTCGCCGCGCCCATCTTCGCCTTCTCCGTGACGCAGCGGAACGTGAGTCTCTTCAACGCCCTCTTCCGCTTCGGCATCACGCCGCTCTTCCTCTTCAGTGGCACCTTCTTCCCGGTCGACCGGCTGCCCGAAGTGATCCAGCCCGTGGCCTGGATCACACCCCTCTACCACGGCGTGTCCCTGACCCGCGGCCTCTCCCTGGGCACCATCGACCCGCTCGCGGGCGCCATGCATGTCGCCGTCCTGACCGGCTTCGTGGTCGTCGGCCTGGCGGCCGGTCTGCGCACCCTCCAGCGGCGGATGGTCAAGTAGCCGTGAGCCTGCTGCGGCTCAGCCTGCCCTTCAGCCTCGCCTTCGGCAGCCGCCGAGCGGGTCGCCTCGTGGAGCGGAACCTGTACGTCTACCGGCGGGGCTGGCTGGTCATCTTCTCGGGCGCCTTCGAGCCGCTCTTCTACCTGCTCAGCATCGGCTTCGGCATCGGCGCCCTCGTCGGCTCGGTCACCGGCGCTGACGGCCGGCCGATCGAGTACACGCTCTTCGTCGCGCCGGCGCTGCTTGCGACGGCCTCCATGAACGGCGCCATCTACGACTCGACCTTCAACATCTTCTTCAAGCTCAACTACCAGAAGACCTACGACGCCATCCTCTCGACCCCGCTCGGCCCCGGCGACGTGGCCGTGGGCGAGGTCATCTGGGCTCTCATCCGGGGCACGCTGTACGCCATCGGCTTCCTGGTCGTGATGGGCCTCCTGGGCCTCATCCGCACGCCGCTGGCCCTGCTGGCCGTCCCCGGCGCGATGCTCATCGGCTTCGCCTTCGCGGCGGTCGGCATGGCCGCCACGACCTTCATGCGCAAGTGGCAGGACTTCGACCTGGTGCAGCTCGTGATCCTGCCCCTCTTCCTCTTCTCGACCACGTTCTACCCGCTCGACGTCTACCCCGAGCCCTTCCGGACGATCGTCACGCTGACCCCCCTCTACCACTCCATCGAGCTCATCCGCGACCTGACCATCGGGCCGCTCGACGCCGGCATCCTGGTGCACATCGGCTACCTGGTGGCGATGGGCCTGCTCGGGCTGTCGATCGTCTCGGGGCGCCTGGGCAAGCTGCTGCTGAAGTAGCCTCAGCCGGCCGCGGACCAGCGCTCGACGACTCGGTCGAGCCGCTCGAAGACCACCCCCTCCAGCCCGCCGGCCAGGTCGATGAAGCGCTCGAGCATGGTCAGGCGGCTGCCGCGGCCGATGGCCTCTGGATGCATCGTCACGGTCAGCACGCCGTCCTGCACGTGGGCGTGCGCCCAGCGCAGCTCTTCGGTCCAGATCTCGAGCACCTTGGACGGCTCGGCCAGCGGGCCGATGCCGCTGCGGCCGGGCTCGAACTGCGGCCAATCGTCGAGCAGCCAGCTGATGGGCACTTCGACCAGCCGTCCCTCCTGGCCCAGGACCGAGCCCTGGGGAGCGTGGCGGTCCCCGTGGCGGACCCGGTACAGGTGCAGGTCATCCGCCATGAGCGAGGAGTCGTAGGCGAAGCCGAGGGCCTCGACCATCTGGAGCGTGCGCGGTGAGAGCGACCAGTAGGGGGCCCGGAAGCCCAGCGGTGAGCGGCCGTAGGCACGAGCGATGGCCGCCCGGCTGTCCTCCAGGATCCGCCGTTCCGCCTCTGGCTCCAGAGTGGCCAGGTCCTCGTGCGCCCAGCCATGGCAGCCCAGCTCGTGGCCCGCGGCGACGATGGCGGCCACGCTCTCGGGGAAGGTGCGTGCGGTGTGTGCGGGCACGAACCAGGTGGCGGCGATGCCGCGGCGCTCCAGCAGCTCCAGGATGCGCGGCACGCCGACGCGCGGCCCGTACTCGCCGCGCGAGATGCGCGAGGGGTCATCACCGCGCAGCACCTCGGCCGCGATCGCGTCGTGGTCGAAGGTGAGAGCGACGGTGAGGCGAGGTCGGGTCGTGTCGGACATGACCGTCAGCCGCGCGCCCGACCCGAACCGAAGAGCCGGCCGGCGGCCTCGAGGCCTGGCGCCCACTCGACCCGCCGGGCGTCGGCGAAGCGCCGGTAGGCCGTGAGCGCTCGACGCATCGCCGGCACCAGGCCCTCGACGCGACGCGGCGCCACGCCCGGCTCCCACCAGAGGCCGAGGATGCGCACCACGCCCTCGGCGCGCTCGATGCGCGGCTCGATGCGCCCGACCAGGCGGTCACCGAAAAGGATGGGCAGGACGTAATAGCCCCAGCGCCGTTTGGCCGCGGGCACGTACACCTCCCAGATGTAGTCGAAGCTGTAGAGGCGGCGCAAGAAGTCGCGGTCCCAGACGAGCGGGTCGAGCGGGGCCAGGAAGGTCGCCTCCTCCTGGTGGCCGCCGGGCGGTGTGCCTGCCGCCACCTCGCGTTCGGCCTGGTCGAGCAGCGGCACCCCGGCCGCGGGCAGGTAACGCACGCCGCGCAGCCCCTCCACGGCGAGCGGCACCAGGTCGCCCCGCTCGACGAGGTCGGCGCGGAGCCGGTCACGCGGCGGGACGGCGAAGCGCCCCTTCTCACTGCCCTTGAGGTCGATGCCCTGGAAGAGCTCGTAGGCGCCGGTCTTCCCCAGCAGCCCGTGCGCGCGATAGCGGGACAGGAGCTTGTGGCGCAGCTGCTCGGCCGGCTCCCGCGGTGCTGCCGCCAGCAGCTCGGGCGGGAAGAGCCGCTCGGCGAGGTCGTAGTGGCGCCGGTTGCCGCTGCGGCGGGCGATGCCCAGCACGCCCACCTCCGCCAGGGCCTCGAGCACGGCACGGACGGTGTTGGTGGGCCGCCAATACCACTCGATGGCCGGGCCCTGCTCGAAGTCGATGGCAGAGAGCGGTCCTTCCGCGCGGATGCGCGCCAGGACCTGCTCGACCACACCGTCGTGCGTCTCGAAGGTGCCGCTGCGCTCGTGCCAGGCGCGGTCGCGGTCCCAGGCGTGTCGATACCAGGGCAGCTCGCTCGTTGGCAGGATGCTGAGGCCCTTGTTCCAGGCCTCGAAGAGGAGACGCTGCTTGTAGAGGAGGGCGTCCGTCCAGGCGGGTCGATAGCCGGCGATGCGGGCCCCCAGCACGAGGTCGTGGTTGCGGCCGGCGATCGAGAGCGGATCGAACTGGAGCGAGCCGATGCGCTCCATGACGCGCATCACGCTGTCCGCTTCGGCGGGCAGCGAGCGCGGTGGCGCGAGCAGCTGCCAGAGCGCGAGGTAGCGGCGGGCGACGTCGGCCGTCGTCTGGCGGACGGACGACCTGGCGGCGGTGTCCGGCAGGGCGCTCGTGCGGGCGGGTCGGGGCCGGGTCGTGGCGGTGCGGGGCATGGTCGGCCGATGGTAGCGGCACCGGGTCGGCCGGGGCCGGTGCGCCGCCCCGCTCGGACCTGTCATCGATACATCCCTGGACTCGTCGGCAGGGCATTGACACGCGATCAGGGCCAGGCGCCGCCAAACCGGCCTCTGCGAGCCGCCTGTCGGCGCGTGCCGCGCTCGGCGGGCGCCGTCGGCCTGCCCATTCGCCCCCGCGCGCCGCGCGACGACCGGCGAGTCCAGACGATGAGTCCACCCATGTATCGCTGTCAGCGATCGGGCCCGGCTGCGACGATTTCGATGCAGCCCACGGATCGATGACCGGACGCGCCCAGAGCACGTCGCCCACGACCCCGCGCCGAGCTCGGGGCACGGCTTGGCTATCCTTCATGCGGCATGGCCACCCAGCGTGACTACTACGAGATCCTCGAGGTGCCGCGCGGCGCGTCCGACGCCGAGATCAAGCGTGCCTTCCGCAAGCTCGCCCAGCAGTGGCACCCGGACGTCAACACGGAGCCCGGCGCGGACGAGCGCTTCAAGGAGATCAACGAGGCGTACCAGGTCCTGTCGGACCCGCAACGCCGCCAGGCCTACGACCTCTTCGGGCGTGCCGGGGCGGGGACGGGGGCCGAGGGCTATGGGCCGTTCGGCGGCTTCTCGGGCTTCGGCGACCTCTTCGACGCTTTCTTCGGCGCCGGCGCGGCGGGCG
>DASSPM010000064.1:0-16474 GCA_035699625.1 Candidatus Limnocylindrales bacterium
CTGGGCGTCGGCCCGGGACTCCGTTCGGGGCTGGGCGTCGGCCCGGGGTTCCGGTCGGGGCTGGGCGTCGGCCCGGGGCTCCGGTCGGGGCTGGGCTTGTGGCGCGATCGCGGGCGCGAGGGCCGCGTCGCGGCTGGACTCGGCGAGGTAATCGCGCCTGAGCCGAGCCACGCCCCGATGGACCTGCACCTTGACCGTGCCCAGCGGGCGGTCGAGCGCGGCGGCGATCTCCGGGTACGACAGGCCATGCACGTGGCGCAGTTCGACCGGCAGGCGCTGTGGCGCCGGCAGGCCGTCGAGCAGGCGGCGCCAGCGGTGGACCTCGTCCCGGCGCTCGGCGGCGGCCAGCGGGTCCGAGGCTGGGCCGGCCCGGACATCCCCGGCGGCCTCCAGCGGGGCACCGAGAGCGGGCGTGTCGCGGCGGACGTTGCGCGCGACGTTGAGCGCGATGCGCGCCAGCCAGCCCGCGACGCGCAGTTCGGCGATCCTCTCGGGCGGGTAGCGCATGAGCGCTCGGTGCGCCCGCAGGAATGCGTCCTGGGCCGCTTCCTCAGCGCGCTGCGCGTCGCCCAGGATCCGCCATGCGAGACCATAGACGAGTCGTTCGTGGCGGCGCACGAGTTCCTCGAAGGCGGCGTCCGGGTCGGCGGCCAGGCGCGCCGCGAGATCGTCCATCGGACTAGTAAACACGAGCCGTCCGCGGATGGTTCCAAGGCCCGGCACGGATCGAACGCTGGTGACCATCGGACCAAGGGGCACGAATCGAACGGCCCGGTGATCCATCGGACCACCGGGCCGTATCTACTGCCTGTCCGAAGCTCCCGGCAGGGAGCCCGGTCGTGGGACTACGGCGAGGCGGGCGCCTCGACCGGGACGGTCGGCGCGTTGACGTCGACGTTCACGTCCTGGGTGCCGTCGCCGGTGCCTGGGCCGAAGCCGAAGTACCAGACGGCGACCAGGATGAGCAGGGCGGCGATGAGGATGCCGACGATGAGGCCGGCGCCAAGGCCGCCGCCGTCGCTGGTAACGACGGTGTCGTGGTGGTCATGAGTCATGTGAGTGGGCCCTCCCATGTGCGTCTTGCGGAACGTGGATGCTTGGTCGGCTCAGCCCGGGAACAGGCCCGCGCGAGCGTCCCGATGGTCGGCGCAGGCGGGTTGCGGGCCCTGCAACCTGCTTCGTCGGGCCTCTCGCAATCGCCTTGCAAGTCGGCTGGCCGTGCAGGCACCCGGCGCAGGGTCCGTGCCGGCGGACTCCCGGCGAGTCGCGCTACGATCGGGCCATGCGCACGACCGAAGAAGGCCCCGACGGCACGACCCGTAGCGCATCAGCGGCGTCGCGACCGGCGGACGCGGCCAGGGCGGGCTCGGGCAACGGGCCCGCGAACGGCCCGGTATCCACGCTCACCTGTGCGGCATGTGGCCGCAGGAACAGGATCCGACCGAGCGCGCGGGGCACGCCCCACTGTGGCTCGTGCGGAGCAGCACTGCCGTGGGTGGTCGATGCCACGGACGCCACCTTCGACCAGGAGGCTGCGGCCTCGGTGGCCGTGCTGGTCGACCTCTGGGCGCCGTGGTGCGGGCCGTGCCGCTTCGTCAGCCCCATCGTGGCGCAGCTCGCAGGCGAGTACGCGGGCAGGCTCAAGGTGGTCAAGGTGAACGTGGACGACAACCCCGCCACGGCGCAGCGTTTCGCGGCGACGAGCATCCCGACGCTGGTGGTCCTGCGGGACGGACGGGTCGTCGACCGCTTCGTGGGCGCCATGCCCAAGCCGCAGCTCACGGTGGCGTTGACGCCGCACCTCATCCGGCGCTGACGCCTACGACACCACGCCTAGCGGGCGACCTCCTGGGGCGCGACGACACGCTGGCTGCCCAGCCTGACGCTGCTCCGACCCGCGCCCGGACGACCCGTCACCGGTGCCGCCGGCACGGCGGACCCGATCCCACTCTGGGGCTCGACCGGCACCACCACCGGCCAGCGTCCCACGGGCAGCGACGCCACGCGTGACTCGCCGTCCCCCGAACCGGTCTCGGCCAGGCGCCGATAGACCGCCTCGTACTCGTCCACCATGCGCTCCACGCTGAAGCGTTCCAGGGCGCGCGCTCGGATCCGCTCGCGATCGAGCTTCGGCACGAGCCGTACCGCCAGCTCGGCCTCGTCCAGGTCGTCGACCAGGAAGCCGTCCGTGCCGTGCTCGATGATCTCGGGAAGGGCGCCGGCGTGCCGCGCGATGACGGGAGTGCCGGTCGCCAGCGACTCGATGGCGACCAGGCCGAAGGGCTCCGGCCACGCGCCGAGCATGAGCGTGGCCAGGCTCGACGCGAGCAGCGGGTCCCGCTGCGCGGGCGGCAGCTCGCCCTTCCAGTCGACCAGGCCATCGGTGATGGCCGGCTTGACCAGAGCGTCGAAGAGTTCCTGCTCGTCGGGGTCGTGCACCTTGGCCGCCAGGCGCAGGCGCCTGCCAGTGCGTCGGGCCAGCTCGATCGCCTCCTGGATCCCCTTCTCCCGGGCGATGCGCCCCACCAGCACGAGGTCACGCCCCGCCCGCCGCCCGAAGGGCACACGCTCCAGGGGCAGGCCGTGGTGGATGGTGGCGACCCAGTTGGCATCCGGCCACCAGCGGCGCTGGCTGGCGCTGATGGCCACCAGGGCGATGTCGCTGAACTCGTCGATCAGATCGGGGATGCCGGCCACATCCAGACGGCCGTGGAGCGTGGTCACGACCGGCGTGGGGCACTGGCGCGCGAAGAGGAAGCCACCGGTCTCGACGTGGGAATGGATGACGTCGAAGTCGCGATGACGCTCCCAGGCCTTGGCCAGGGTCAGGTCGATGTGCGCCGAGACGTCGCCCCGGTAGCCCGTCGCCCAGAGGGCGCGGTCAACGGTGGGCACCAGCTCGCAGGGTGGCTCCGAGTCGCCCGAGGCGAAGAGCGTGACGCGGTGGCCGCGGCGATGCAGCTCCTCCGCCAGGATGGCCACGATCCGCTCCGTGCCGGCGTAGCCGGGCGGCGGGACCGGCACCATCGGCGGCGCCAGGAGCGCGATGCGCAGCGGCTCGCTGCCTGACGGCGGCCGCGCGGTGACAGGGTCCTCGTGCACCGAGTGCACCTCTTGCATACGGGCGCCCGACCGCCGGGACCACCCGGGTCGAGCCTGGCACCACTATGGACCGCATCAGGCCAGGACGCCAGAACGCCGGGCCACCGCGCGCTTGCAGGCGCCTTGCAGCGTCAGTGACCGGGTGGCCAGGTGGTCGCGTGGTCGGGCGAGGTCAGCGCTGGGCACCGCCGGCCGCGGGCACGGGCGCCGCCTCCGCGACGGTCTCGCGCTGCTCGCGCGGCGTCTCGCTGCGCACGATGAAGGCGACGCCGGCGACGATGATGGCGGCCGGGGCCAGGAGCGCCAGGGTGATCTCCTCGCCCAGGACGAGCCAGCCGAGCGCCACGGCCACGACCGGGTTGACATAGGCGTAGGTCGAGACCCGCGAGACCGGCGCATGCTGCAGCAGCCAGGTGTAGGAGGTGAAGGCCAGCAGCGAGCCGAAGATCCAGAGGTAGGCCATGGCCAGCACGGACCGGAACGAGACCGCCGCAGCGTCGAAGGCGGCCGGCTCGCCGACGACGATGCCGGCAGCGACCAGCGCCATGCCTCCGAGGAGCATCTGGTAGCCGGTCGAGACGAAGGGGTCGGCCGGCAGCGGCAGTCGACGCGAGTAATAGGTGCCCACGGCCCAGGATGCGGCCGCGACGATGAGCATCACCAGGCCGGCCAGTTCGACCCCGCCCGAGCCACCACGCGGCAGCACCAGCAGGGCGACGCCGACGATGCCGACGATGGTGCCCACGATGGCCCAGCGGCTGGGCCGCTCGCCATGTGCCAGCCGCAGCAGGACCACCCAGAGAGGCACCCCTCCGATGACCAGCGCGGCCAGGCCCGAGGGAACCGTCCGCTCGGCGGCCATCACCAGGCCGTTACCCAGCAGGAGGAGAAGGGTGCCGACGATGGCGCACCCGACCACGGCGCGGCGGCCGATGCGCAGCCGCTCAGGCCCGCCGCGGAGGGCCAAGAAACCGAGCACCACGAGGCCCGCCAAGCCGAACCGGATGCCGCCGCTGGTGAAGGGCGGCAGCGTCTCGACGGCCACGCGGATGGCCAGGTAGGTCGAGCCCCAGACGAGATAGATGACCCACAGGTTGAGCCAGACCAGCCAGGCCGGCGCGTCGCGGAGTCGTCGCTGCCTCACACCGCGCAGGATATCCGGGCCGGTCGACGTTCCTCGTCAGGCGCTCGGCGCCGGCGGCAGCAGGGCGTCGATGGCCGCGAAGAGCTCGTTTGCGCGGTAGGGCTTGGGCACGAAGAGGTCGCCGGCGGCGAGCGCCAGCTCGCGTTCCTCGGGTAGCACGCTGGCGCTCATGATGACCACCGGCGGACGCGCCTCTGCGCGGTCGGCCAGTTCGCGGGCCAGATCGAGACCGCTGCCGTCGGGCAGGCGCACGTCGAGCAGCACCAGGTCGGGCAGCTCGCCGGTGAGCGCAGCTCTTCCCTCGGCCACGTTCGCCGCCTCGACCAGCAGGGCCGCGCGGATCTCGGGTCGTGGCGAGCGCGCCAACATGGCCCGCAGCAGCACCCGGTTGGTGGCCTCGTCCTCGACGAGCACGATGCGCAGCGGCCGGCTGCCTGCCTCCCGCGGCTGGCTCATGCCGTGCTCGTCATGCCGCGGGCGTCGGGCGCCAGGGCCTCGGCGCGAGGCGCGACGCGCCGCAGCCAGGCCCGGAGGCCGCCCGTGCCCGCCTCGCCCTTGCTGACGACACCGAGGATGTCGCCGTTGAGGCGCTGCTTCTCGGCTTCGGTCAGGTCCTTCGCCGTAAGGACGAGGATCGGCAGCTGCTCGGTGGCCGGGTCGCCGCGCAGCGCGGCGACGACCTCGAAGCCGTCGAGACCCGGCATCAGCAGGTCGAGGATGACCAGGTCGACCTCGACCGCACGCGCCAGCTCGATGCCCTCCGAGCCGGAGGACGCGGTGATGACTTCGAAGCCCTCCGGACGGAGCGCTCCCTCGATCAGCTGGAGGGCGGCCGGATCGTCGTCCACGGCCAGCACCCGGACGGTGCCCTCGCGGACCTTCGTGGTGAAGGTGAAGCGGGCCAGGCGTTCCAGCAGCGCGTCTCGGTCGACCGGTTTGAGGAAGTAGTCGACAGCGCCGAGGGCAAGCCCGACCTCGCGCTCGTCGAGCACGGTCACGATGATGACCGGCACGTCGCGCAGCCGAGCGTCCGCCTTCAGTTCACGCAGTACCTCCCAGCCGTCGATGCCCGGCAACAGCAGGTCGAGCAGGATGGCGGCCGGTGTGGCCTCGTGCGCGGCGGCCAGGCCGCTCTCGCCGTCCGCTCGCACGCGGACGCGATACCCCTCCTCCTCGAGGTACGTACGCAGGAGCCCGACGGCGCCCGGGTCGTCCTCGATGACGAGCACGTCGCCGCCCGCCGTCCTGGTCGGGGCGCTCGGTGGCGCGTCCTGCCTTGCCGCGATCGGGTCGGATTCGCGTGGCAGGACGACGGTGAAGCGCGAGCCGGCGCCCGGCCTCGACTCCAGTTCGATGCGGCCGCCGTGGGCCTCGATCAGCCGGCGTGTGAGGGCCAGCCCGAGCCCGGTGCCACCCTGCCGCCGCTCGGCGTCGCCGACCTGGCTGAACTCCTCGAAGACGCGCGCCTGGTCCTCCGGCGCGATGCCCACGCCGGTGTCGATGACCGAGACGCGGAGCTCCTCGCCGCCCGCCTCGCACTCGACGCGGACCTCGCCACCGTCGGGCGTGAACTTGATGGCGTTCGAGATCAGGTTGTAGAGGATCTGGCGTACGCGACCGCGATCGGCGACCACGCGTGCGGGCTCGGCGAGGCTCCGCAGCCGGATCCCCTTCCGGTCGGCCAGCGGGCGCATGCCCGAGAGGGACTCGCGCACGGCGTGCGCGATGTCGAAGTCTTCGCGATGGAGCTCGAGGCGCCCCGCCTCGACCTTGGTCAGGTCGAGCACGTCATTGATGAGGCCGAGCAGATGCTCCCCGCTGCGGTGGATGTGCTCCACCCACTCCGCCTGCACCGCCATGCGGTCCCCGTCGCGCGGCTCGGCCAGCATCAGGTCGCTGAAGCCGATGATGGCACTCAGCGGCGTGCGCAGCTCGTGGCTCATGCTGGCCAGGAAGTCGCTCTTGGCGCGACTCGCCCCCTCGAGGGCCCTGACCGTCGATGCCAGTTCGGCGGCCAGGCGTTCCTGCCGGTCCAGCACACGGCTCCGGTCGGCCAGTCGCGCGGCCTGCGCGCCGAGCTCCTCGAGCAGCCCCCGGTCGTCCGCGCGGAAGAGGCTGCGCACGCCGCTGAGCAGGACGACGGCCAACGGCAGGCCCTCGTCGGTGGGCACGGGCACGACCGAGAAATAGCGCGCCTCGACCGGTCCGGCCAGTGCCGCCGCGATCGGACCGCCCTGCGTGGGCGGCTTCTCGAACGTCTCGCGCGCGTCGGCGACGAGCCGCTCGAGATCCTGACGGCCGAACGTCGCCCCGGCGCCGGCCCGTAGTCCGACGCTGCCCAGGACCGCCGCCGAGCCATCATCTGCGGTGCCCACGATGCCCACCGCCTCTGCCCCGCTGATGGTCTGCGCGATGTGCGCGAAGCGGTCCCAGATGGCGGCCGGCTCCTCGCTCGCCGGGATGCGCGCGAGCTGCTGTCCGTAGCTGTACCCGGCGGTGGACTGCCAGAGGCGGCTCAGCCATCGCGGCGGGACGAAGGCGATGAGGTAGAGCACGGCCGCCAGGAGACCCGCCATGCGCGCCGCATTCCCGCCGACCTCCTGAACGGCCTCAGCCTGCCCGGAGGTGACGCCTGCGGCCAGGATCGCCACGCCGAAGAGGATCGAGGCAGCCGCGGCCGCACCGAGGCGGAAGCGTGGCGAGCCGGTCCGCGAGCGCGCCTTGGCGAGCAGGAAGGCGGCCGCCACGAGCTCGGTGAGGACGAAGACGACCACGGCCGCCAGCAGCAGGGGGCGCGGCGTCAGATCACCCAGCAGCACGAAGGGCAGGCTCGTCACCAGGTACGCCACGAGCGCCGCGGGCGGCAGCCAGCGCGGGACGGGCCAGAGTGCGGCGGCGAGGCGCAGCGTGAAGTAGGCCTGCGCCAGGAGCAGCGCCGCGCCAAGCCGCCCGAGGAGCTCGGGCGGCTCGCCCATCAGCCGGCGCGCGAGCTCGAGCACGAAGAGGGTGGCCAGGCCACTGAAGACGAGCGTGACCTCCCGCAGGAGGGGGTCGCGCCGACGGATCCAGGGGAAGAGTGCGCTCAGGAAGACCAGCGCGAAGATGAGCTCGATGAGGAGCGTCACAAGCTCGTTCGTGGCACGGGCCTCCGGGCAGCAGGTCGTCCGTTCGGGAGAACGGTATCACTCGCCGCGGCCGGTACGACCACCCCTTCGGGCCGGTAGGCGGTCAGCCAGAGGTCCCACGCGCGCGCTCTGATCGCTCGGCTCAGGCGGTGTAGCGGCCCTCCGCGTAACACCAGGTGAAGCCCTCCCCGGCGGGCACCGAGAGGATGACCGGATGGCCTGCCCGAAGGGCGTGCGCGCGTGCGTGCCCCGACTGCGATTCGCAGCAGCCGACGTGGCCGCACTCAGCGCAGAGACGCAGGCTGAAGTCGCTGCCGCACTCCTGGCAGACGTCGCTCAGGGGAGCGGCGGTGGTGGCTGGCTCGTGCTCGCAGGCCGCCCGGTGGAGCGCTGCGGGCAGGAGGGGGCGGATCTCTTCGCGCATCCCATCAGGCTAACGCACCTGGCGGTGGCCACTCGCGCGGCTGGCCCAGCGACGGCGGATCGTGAGCGGCTAGGCTTGGCGCGGATCGCGGAGGTTGCCGGTTGGAGCCGTCAGCACGCTCAGGGAAGGAAGCGCACCGCAACCTGCTTCGGCGCGTCGTCGGCGCCCTCATGACCGCGCTCGGGCCTCGACTCGGTCAGGGCGAGGAGCGCGCCAAGCGCGCCGCTCTCGTGTTGGCCACCGGCACCATCACGCTGCTCGCCACGGTCTGGGTGGCGACCTACCTCTGGCTCGGCCTGCCGGTCGCGGCGGCCATACCCTTCGCCTACCAGGTGGCCTCGGTGATCACGCTGGTCATGTTCGCCGCGACCGGCCGGTACGGCGTCTACCGTTTCACGCAGCACGCTCTGTGGCTGCTGCTGCCGTTCGCGCTGCAATGGACCCTGGGCGGCTTCGTCAACTCCAGCGCCGTCTCCTTCTGGTCGCTCATCCCCGCCCTTGGGGCGGTCATCTTCTACAGCCCGCGCGGCGCCGCTTCCTGGTTCGCCGGCTACATCGCTCTGACCGTCGCCTCCGTCCTCGTCGAGCCGGCACTGGCGCGCCAGGCGCCGCCCATCCCGGAGACGGTCCGGAGTGCCTTCATCGCGCTCAACGTGTTCGGGGTCTCCTTCACCGCCTACACCCTGCTGCAGTATTTCGTGCGCCAGCGCGACCAGGCCCTGGCGGCGCTCGACCTGCAGAACCGGGCCCTCGCCACCGAGCGTGCCAAATCTGACCGGCTGCTGCTGAACATCCTGCCGGCGACGGTCGCCGACCGCCTCAAGGAGCGCAGTGACGTCATCGCCGACAGCCACCCGTCGGCGACCGTCCTCTTCGCCGACGTGGTCGATTTCACTCCCTTCGCCGAGCGCACGCCCCCGGACCAGGTGGTCGAGTTGTTGGACCGTGTCTTCACTGCCTTCGATGAGCTGGCCGAAGGCCACGGTCTGGAGAAGATCAAGACCATCGGCGACGCCTACATGGTCGTGGGCGGCGTCCCGGAGGCGCGCCACGACCACCTCGAAGCGGTGGTCGAGATGGGCCTCGACATGCTCGAGCAGGCAGGCCGAGCGGCGGATCGACCGCTTTCCCTTCGCATCGGGATCCACACCGGACCCGTCATCGCCGGCGTCATCGGCCGGCGCAAGTTCGCCTACGACCTGTGGGGCGACACGGTCAACACCGCCAGCCGGATGGAGTCGAGCGGCTTGCCCGGTCGGATCCACGTCACGGAGCCGGTCTACCAGCGCCTGCGAGAGCGCTACGAGTTCGAGCCGCGCGGCGAGGTGGAGGTCAAGGGCAAGGGCCGGCTGCGCACGTGGCTCGTCGTCGGTCGGCGCGCTTCGGGGGCGGGGCTGCCCGCGGGCACCGATGACCCATCTGCCGCGATGACGCCCCGGTAGCGCCTCGCTCTCGGCCGGCCGGCGAACCCGGACCAGCAGACTGCGCGGTGACCACGGACCTCGCGGGCCTCTGACGGCGGCAGGCGGGCTGGCGGCAGCGTGACCGTCGTCCCGCCGTTGCTCCGCATCCGCAACGCGCACCACGCAGCGGGACCGCGGCGGCGTTAGGCGAGCCGGCCCATCGTCGGGCCATGTCCGGCCCGACATCCGCCCATGCCCTGCCTGCAGGGGGTGCAGGGCATCCTCCCCACCCGAACCCACGACCGGCGTTCCCGGCCCCTGCTTCGGCCGCAGCGCCCGCGGCCGCTCTCGATGCGGCCCGCCGCACGGCGGCTCGGGCCACCGTGCCGCGCCGCGAGGCGGTGCGTCGCGGGCGTGCTGCCCAGGTCGTGGCGCTCGCCGCCCTCGCCGGCTTCGGTCTCCTCTTCGCGCTGGTACGCGCCGACCGGACACGCGAGCTCGACCTCGGCCTGACCATCAAGCTCCAGCGTCTCCGCCGCCCGTGGGCCTCGTGGGTCATGGCGGCCGCCTCGTGGCCCGGCTTCCCGCCTCAGAGCCGGGTCATCCCGCCCGCCATCATCGGCACGCTGTGGCTGCTCGGCTTCCGGCTCGAGGCGGCCGGCCAGGCGGCCGGCTGGGGTAGCGCGCTCCTCTCCACGGTGGTCAAGGCCGGCATGCGCCGCCAGCGACCCCTGTCGCCGGAGGTGCGGGTCGTCGTGGCGCCTCTCGGCGGTACCAGCTTCCCGAGCGGACACGTGCTGACCTACGTCGGCACCTACGGCTTCCTCGCTTTCCTGGTGCACTCCCTGGTGCGCCCGCCGGCCGTGCGCCTGCCGCTGACCGGTGCCCTGGCCGGTCTGGTCGCGCTGGTGGGCCCGAGCCGCATCCATCAGGGCCATCACTGGCCGACCGACGTCCTCGCCTCGTACCTACTCGGGCTCAGCTACCTGCTCGGCCTGAGCGCGCTCTACCGCCGGCTCAAGGCCGATCCCCGGCTCGGTCGCCGCTGGACGTGAGCCCGACCCGCCGGGTGCGCGTGGTCTGGAACCCCAACGCGGGCTCCAAGGTGGGCCTGCCCACGAACACCGCCGGGCGCGAGCAGCTGGAGGAGGTGATGGCGAAACACGGCCTCGGCTCCGACCTGGTCACCACGCGCTCCGAGGAGGAGGCACGGCGCGCCGTGCGTGACGCCGTGGCGGCCGGCGTGGACGTCGTGGCCGCCGCCGGCGGCGACGGCACCGCACGCCTCGCGGCGACCGAGCTTCTGGGGAGCGAAACGGCGCTGGCCATCCTGCCCCTGGGCAGCGTCATGAACCTTGCCCGCAGCCTGGATGTGCCCCGTGACCTCGATCCGGCGGCGCGGCTGGTGATGGAGGGTCCGATCCGCGCCATCGATGTCGGCGAGGTCGAACACGGCTCCCGCGTCGTGCCCTTCTTCGAGGGCGCCTCGGTCGGCCTCAGCGCGGCGCTCTTCGCGCAGGCACAGGAGGTCGATCGCGGTAGGTTGGGCGGCTTCGTGGGCGCCCTGCGCGTCCTGCTCGGCTACCGGCCGCATCGGATGCGCCTCGAGCTCGATGAGGAAGTGGTCGAGACGCGCGCGGTGATGATCGCCGTGGCCAACGGCCCCTACGTCGGCATCGGCTTCACCGTCGCGCCGGAGGCGCGCCTCGACGACGGATGCTTCGACGTGCGCGTCTTCAGCCACCTGTCGCGCTGGGAGGCTGTGGCGCACCTGGTCTCCGTCGCCGCCGGGCGACGTCGCTACCAGCCGCGCGTCGCGACCTACCGCTCGGCTCACGTGACGATCAGCGGGCGCCATCCGCTGCAGTGCCGCGCCGACGGCATCGACCTGGGTCGGACGCCGGTCAGCTTGCGCGTGCGCCGCCACGCGCTGCGTGTCGTCGTACCGCACGATGCAGGCCACCTCGGAGCAGGGGTACCAGCCGCGAATACGTCGTTCGGGTGAGGCACCGGGGCACCGGGGCGCGGCAGAATGCCGCCGTCCCTCGCGCCCGCATCCTGGGGGACGGTCGCCGGCCGGTAGGGCACACCGGCCCGGCGGCGAGCGACTCGCCGCGGGCAGCACGTGGGGGACCCATCGGCTGGACGAGCTTCGCGTCGCGCTGCTCGCGACCCGCCGCGCCCTTCCGGGCGCCTAGCGCTGGTCCCCCTCCTGAGCCGCTCGCCCCGGGGGTTCGCCGCCGGCGTGAGTACCGCCCACGGGGAATGCCCGCTCCGCCGACCCGAGGGGGGATCCCGGCCGCGGGCGTTCCCCGCCATCTCCAGCAGCCACTTCTTGGTGGCCTGTGCCGCAGCCTGCCGGGGCCAGCCGGCCACCCGCCGACGCCGCCGGTCCTCGGCTAATTGACGTAGCCGTTGCGGCGAGGGCAGATGTGGCCCTGTGGGTCGAGCGGGCGACCACAGAACGGGCAGGGGGGCCGGCCGGCGGCGATGACGCGCGCCGCGCGGGCGATGAACTCCACGACCGGGCGAGCCTCGAGCCGCACGCGCAGCAAGTCCGGCCCGTCGGGGTCGTCGTCGTCGACCTCCTCATCCTCGTCCTCCTCGTTGGCGCGCAGCTCGCGCACCTCGATGGTGAAGCGGGCGGCGTCCTCGTCCCAGGTCAGCGCGATGGTGCCCACGCGGAACTGCTCCACGGGCTGCGCCAGCGGCGCGTCATCGGCGCTCGCCTCGACGTCGTCGGGCAGATCGGCGCCGCGCAAGCGGGCCATCGCCAGGAGCGCGGTGAGGCGCTCGGTCATGAGCCCCAGCTGCGCCTTCTCCATGGCCACGCTGACGACCGCGTCGCCGCGGCTGGCCTGGAGGTAGAAGGTGCGCTGTCCGGGCGCGCCCACGGCCGTGGCCACGAAGCGATCGGGCGGATCGAAGGAGAAGATGCGCCGGGTCACTGGCCCTCCCTGCCGTTGGGCCCTCGGTCGAAGGCTGTCGCCACTCTACCCGTGCCGCGGAGGCGCCGTAGACTCTGGCCATGGCAACAAGGGATCCGCTCCGCCGCATCGCCGAGCTCGAAGCAGCCCACCGCGAGGCGACCGCCCGACGCGACCAGACCGAGCTGGGCAGCGAGGCCTTCATCGACGCAGCCGAGGAGGTCGCTCGCATCGAGGTCGCGCTGAACGGGCTGCGCGAGCAGGTCGCTGCTCCGCGGGCAGCCCAGCCAGACTGGATGCCGCGCGGCTGACCCGACAGGGCACCGGCCGGACGGCTGACCGGGACGTGCGCCCGGCGGCAGGGGCGGGGTCCTAGGAAACGACGCGCAGCCGGGGTGCAGGGTCAGGCTGCGCGGCCCGGGCTTCCTTGCCGGCGCCGCGCAGCGCCGCGCGCACGGCGCGTGCCGTCATCGGCCGGCCGAGCAGATAGCCCTGCGCGAAGGTGCAGCCCAGGCGCTTGAGCACGGCCAGCTGCACCTCGCTCTCGATGCCCTCCGCCACGACCTGCATGTCGAGCGCCTGTCCCAGCTGCAGGAGGGTGCGTGCGACAGCCGACTCGGTCCCCCCGTCGGCCACACCCGCGACGAAGGAGCGGTCGATCTTGAGCACGTCGATGGGCAGCTGCTGGAGGTAGCTGAGGGACGAGTAGCCCGTGCCGAAGTCGTCCAGCGCGACCTTCACGCCGGCCCCGCGCAACCGCTCCAGGGCGGCCACGGTCGTGGCCCGGTCGGCCATCATGGCGCTCTCGGTCAGCTCGACCGTGAGCCGCTCCGGCGCCACCCTGGCGGCCCGCAGCTCGGCCAGGATCTCCTCGACCAGGGCCGGCTCCGATAGCTGCCGAGCGGACAGGTTGATGGCGATACCAAGCTCCGGCAGCCCCGGCGCGTGGGCCCGGAGGCGCGACCAGCTGGCCGCTTCCCGGCAGGCGGTTCGGACCACCCAGCGGCCGATGGGCACGACCAGCCCGGTCTGCTCGGCAAGCGGGATGAACTCGGCCGGCGGGATGGTGCCACGCTCGGCGTGACGCCACCTGAGCAGCGCCTCATAGCCGACGACGGCACCGGAGCCGAGATCGAAGATGGGCTGGTAGTCGAGCGAGAAGGCGTTCTCGGCGAGAGCGTGGCGGAGCTGCGCCTCGAGGTCGAGCCGCGCCATGGCCTCGGTGTGCATGGCCTGCTCGAAGAGGACATGGCTGCCCTTGCCGCGGGACTTGGCGCGATACATGGCGGCGTCGGCGTCGCGCAACAGGTCGGCGGCCCGGGTGCCGGGCCGGTCGGCGAGCGCGATGCCGATGCTGGCGCTCATGACCACGCTCCGGCCCGCGACCGCGAAGGGGTTGCGCAGGATCCCCAGCAGCCGGCGTGCCGTCCGCTCGGCCTCGGTGCGGGCAGTGGCGCCGACCAGCATGACCGCGAACTCGTCGCCGCCCAGCCGGGCGACGGTGTCGCTGCTACGCAGTGATTCGCCCAGTCGGGCGGCGACCGCCTTGAGCAGCTCGTCGCCGGCCGCGTGCCCCAGGCTGTCGTTGATGGTCTTGAAGTCGTCCAGGTCGAGGAAGAGGACGGCCACCTCGTCGTCGCTCCGCGACAGCGTGGCCAGAGCGTGCTCCACGCGGTCGAGGAAGAGGCCGCGATTGGCCAGCCCGGTGAGCGAGTCGTGGAAGGCCTGGTGGCGCAGCTCCTCCTCGAGCCGCTTGCGAGCACTGATGTCGTGCACGAGGGCACTGAAGCGGTAGGCGTCGCCGGAGCGCACGGCCCATGCGGTCAGCTCGACCGGGAAGCGTCGCCCGTCCCGGTGGATCGCCTCGACCTCGATGCGGCGGTTGAGCACCGGCCCATCGCCCGTGGCGAGGAAGCGCCTTACCCCCTCTCGATGTGCCTCGCGGTATTCCATGGGCAGGATCGTCTCGCTCAGGCGTCGCCCGAGTGCCTCGTCCCGCTCCCAGCCGAAGGTGGCCGTGGCGGCCTGGTTCCAGTCGGTGACGACCTCATCGGCGTCGATGCCGATGTAGGCGTATGACGCCGTGTCGATGATGCGGCGGATCTGCTCCTCACTCGTGCGCAGGGCCTCGACCTGGTCGGCCAGTGCCTGCCGGCCCCGCGCGATGACCAGGGCCGACGCCAGCCGATCGGCGACCGACTCGAGGAACGAGACGTCGCCGCGGTCCAGGCGCCGCTGGTCCATGGCCGACTCGACGTTGAGCACGCCCAGCACGGTGCCGTCGGCGAGGAACGGGACGCAGATCTCGCTGCGCACGGTCGCGTCCGCGGCGATGTAATCGGGGTCGGCCGTGACATCGCTGACGAGCGCCGTCGTGCGCGAGGCCACCACGCGGCCGACCACGCCGCGTCCGAGAGGGAAGCGCTCGATGGACGCCTCATAACCGCGCTGGGCGCGCAGCACAAGCCACTCGCCCTCGAGCATGTAGATCGAGACGAGCCGGTAGCCGAACCGCTCGGCGATGCAGGCCACCACGGCATCCATGGCCCCATCCGTGGGACCGGCCGCGGCGAGCACGTCGCCCACCTCCTCGATGGCGGCGATGGCGTCCTCCGCCCGACGCCGGTCGGTGATGTCGATGCCGGTGCCGATGACGTGCTGGACGCGGCCGTCGCGACCGCGGATGGTCGTATCGGACCACCTGATGAGCCGCCGCTCGCCCGTCCGTGTCAGCCAGTGGTTCTCGTAGGCATCGCCTGTCAGGCCTGCCACCGCGGCACCGAAGCCGATGCGGTCGCGTTCACGCTGCTCAGGCGGCGACAGGACCTGCCACCACTGCCGGCCCTTCATCTCTTCGAAGGACCAGCCGGTCAAGGCCTGGCAGGCGCGATTGAAGCGCTCGATGCGCCCCTCGGGGTCGGTCACCATGACCAGGGCGCCTACGGTCTCGACGACCGCGTCACTCAGGCTGCGGGCCGTCGGCTGCCCGGCGCGCGTCGCCGGCGTCAGCGCGGCGCGCAGGCCGGCGACGATGCCACGCGCGATGTCGTTGGCGGTGTCGGCGAATGTGCGGGGACCCGGCGGGGAAGACTGCCTCTCCATCGGTCGCAGTCTCCGCTGCCGAGCCGGCCCGCGGCCATGGTACGAGGGTCCCACCGGTGCGGTCCGGTGCGGTCCGCCCGGTACTGGGGCATTCGTAGTCCTTTGTGGTGATAGGCCGGCCACATCGGACCGCCGAAGCTGGTCCATGTCACGCGCTTCTGGGGCGGTCCCGGACGTGCGAGCGGACCCGCACTCGCCACGGCTGGGAAGGCGAGAGTCACAGGAGCCCCGCGCCATGCACCTCGAACGTCGTCCTCGCTCGCGCCGGCGAGACCTTGCCCTGCTGCTCCTGCTGGCCGGGCTGCTCGTCACGAGCGCCGGCATGAGCGCCCTGTCGCTGGCGCTCTTCACGGACCAGGAGACGGTCGCGGGCACCTTCGGCTCGGGCTCGATCGTGCTCGACGCGGCGAAGGTGGACGCGCTCAGCCTGACCACGGCGGACATGCTCCCGGGGGACTCGGTCACCGACGACGTGGTCGTCGAGAACGACGGCACGGCGCAGCTGCGCTACGCGCTGAGCACGTCGAGTACGAACGCCGACGCCAAGGCCCTGCGGGACGTCTTGACGCTGACCGTGAAGACCATCGACCTGACCACGCCGGGTACGCCCTGTGACGACTTCGACGGCGCGAGCACGCTCTACAGCGGTGTCCTCGGCGCCAGCACGGCCAGCTTCGGCAGCCCGACGGCCGGTAGTCAGGCCGGCGACCGGACCCTGGCGGCCGCCGCAAGCGAGACGCTCTGCTTCCGGATCAGCCTGCCTGCCACCGCGGGCAATGCCTACCAGGCCGCCACGACCACCACCACCTTCACCTTCGACGCCGAGCAGACGGCCAACAACCCGTAGGCCCGGCCACAAGGACGCACCGCCGTGAGCGCGGCTCGACAGATCCCGGGGCTGCTGCTGGCGGCCCTCGTCTTGCTGGTGGGAGTGCTGGTCATCGGCACGCACGCCGCGCCTCTGCTCGGCCATCGCCTGCTGGCGGTCCGATCCGCGTCGATGGCCCCGGCCCTGCCCGTGGGCAGTCTCGTCATCCTCTCGTCGCCGCCGGCCGGGGCGCTGGCCGTGGGCGACGCCGTCACCGTGCGCCTCCCGTCGGGCGCCTACGTCACGCACCGCATCACACGGCTGGTGTCACGGCCCGACGGACTCTTCGGGGAGATGAAGGGCGATGCCAACGCCACGCCCGATCCGGTCCTCGTCGACGCCGCCATGATCGTCGGTCGGGTGGACCTGGTGGTACCCG
>DASSPM010000065.1:0-5779 GCA_035699625.1 Candidatus Limnocylindrales bacterium
CGCTGGCTGCGCGGCCAGCTGCTGCTCGGGCTGGTGGTCGGCATGGCGACCTTCGGCGGTCTGCTGCTGCTGGGCGTGCTGGTCGACGCCCGCTTCATCCGCTTCGCGGTGCTGCTCGCGGTGGTGGCCGGCATCTTCGAGCTGCTGCCCATCGTGGGGCCCATCCTGTCGATGATCCCGACGCTGCTCGTGGCGGCCACCATCTCGCCCGCCGCCATCGCCGCGGTGGTCGTGCTCTACCTGGTCGTGCAGCAGCTCGAGAACAACGTGCTCGTGCCCAAGATCCAGGGCGACGCCGTCGAGCTGCATCCCTCCATCGTCATCCTCGCGCTCGTGGTGGGCGGCGCCATCGCCGGCCTGCTGGGGGCCATCTTCGCCCTGCCCGTGGCGGCCGCCGCGCGCGACATCTACCGCTACCTCTACCGGCGGCTGGGCGACGCCGAGGAGGGCGGGGCGGCCGAGACGGTGGCGGCAGACCTTGGCGTGGCGGCGGCCCCACCCACCACGCTGCGCGAGGGGCCCGGCGCACCCGTGCCGCCCGCGCCGGAAGCGCGGCCCGTGCTGGCCAGCCCGCCCGCGGTGACGCCGCCGCCCGGCGCGCCCGCCGACGAGGGCTGAGCCATGCCCGAGGTCCGCGACCACTACAAGGTGCTCCAGGTCGATCCCGAGGCGGAGCTGGAGGTGATCCAGGCCGCCTACCGTCGGCTGGCGCAGAAGTATCACCCCGACGTGACCGCCGACCCGGAAGCGGCCGCCCGCATGAGCGCCATCAACGAGGCCTGGTCGGTGCTGCGCGACGCAGGGCAGCGAGCCGCCTACGACGCGCGACGCCGGTCCGCCGGCGCCGCGTCGCCCGGGGATGCCCGGAGCGAACCCGGGGACGCTCCGGGGGCCGGTGCCGCGAGCGATGCAGGCGGCGCGACAGCGGGCGCCTCGCGGCAGCGGCCGCCCGACTCAGCCCAGCGGCCGCCCGAGGAGACGTCGCCCGAGTGGGGCACCGGCCGCTCCACCTTCGGCAGCACCTACGACCCGGGCACGATGCATCGGCCCGAGGGCCACGGCGCCGCCGGCCCCCCGCCGGGTGACCCGTCGGGCAGCCTGCTCACCTTCGGCCGCTACGCAGGCTGGTCGCTGGGCGAGATCGGCCGCCGGGACGTGGACTACCTCGAGTGGCTCGATCGGATGCCCATCGGCCGGCCCTACCGCGAGGAGATCGACCAGCTGCTGCGCCGGGCCGGGCGTCGCCGCACGGCCGCCGCGGAGGACAGCTCGCGGCGCGGTCTCTTCCGACGCCGCTGACGTCAGCCCGGGCCGGCCACCGGCGCATCGGCGCGGGCGATGGCTCTGACCAGCAGGTAGGGTGCGGCCAGGGTCGTCAGCACGACCGCGACCATCAGCGCGCTGAAGAGGTCGACCCGGAGCAGGCCGAGGCTCAGGCCGAGGTTGGCGACGATGATGCCGACCTCGCCCCGGGGGACCATGCCGGCCCCCACCACGAAGGCAGCCCGGCGCCCGAGTGCCCTGGCCCCGATCAGGCCGCCCCCGAGCTTGGTCAGGACCCCGGCAGCCGCCAGTCCGAGGGCAAGCAACCCGACCTCCGGGCGCAGCAGCGCCCCCAGGTCCACCTGCGCACCGGTCACGGCGAAGAAGAAGGGCGTGAAGATCAGGCCCAGTGGCCGCATCTCGTGCTCGAGCTCATCGCGCGCCTCGGTCTCGGCCACGATCAGCCCGACCATGAAGGCCCCCAGGATGCCGGCCAGCCCAAGCTGGGCGGCCAGCAGCGCGGCGCCCAGGACGACGATGAACGTCGGGACCAGCGGCGTATCCGCGAAGAGCGGCCAGGTGAAGACCTCGCGCCGCAGGCCGCGCAGCCGCCGGGCAGCGGCGAGGCCGAGCGCGAGCGTGCCGACCGCGGCGACGAAGAGCAGCAGCGTCGAGCCCACCGTGGCGCCGGTCGCGGCACCCGAGAGGATGCCGATGGCGAGCAGCGCGAGGATGTCGTCGACGATGGCGGCGCCCAGCACCACCCTGCTATAGGCGCGGTCGAGCACGCCGAGCTCGGCCAGTACGCGACTGGTGATGCCGATGCTCGTCGCCGCCAGGGCGAGACCGGTGAAGGCGGCCGCCGGTGCCGGCTCGCCGGTCGCCGTCGCGATCACCGCACCAGCCACGAGCGGCAGCACCATCGCCACCAGCGCCGTTGCCACGGCCGCGCGCCCGACAGCCACGAGATCATCGACCCGGACCTCCAGGCCGACCGAGAAGAGCAGCACCACCACGCCCAGCTCGGCGAGCACCAATGCCACTTCGCCGGGCACGACGAGAGCGAGCGCGTACGGACCGACCAGGAATCCTCCGGCGATCTCACCCACCACCCCGGGCTGGCCCGTGCGGCGCGCGACCTCCTCGCCGATCTTGGCGGCGAGGAAGAGGATGAAGAGCCCGGTCAGTGCGGCGAGCGCCTCGGTCGCGGCAGCGGCGCTCCCAGCGAGGCCCGCGATCGTGCCTGGCTCGAGCAGACCCATCAGCGCAGGTGGACGAGCCAGATCCAGAGGCTGGCCACCGAGAGCGAGACGACGACCGTGGGGATGCCGTAGCGCAGGTAGCTCGAGAACGAGATCGGGTGACCAGTCCGCGCTGCCAGGCTGGCGATGATCACGTTGGCCGAGGCGCCGATGATCGTGGCGTTGCCGCCCAGGTCGGCGCCGAGTGCGAGCGACCACCAGAGCGGCGCCACCTCCACGCCGCGCTCACCGAGCTGCTGCACGACCGGGATGAGGGTCGCCGTGTAGGGGATGTTGTCCACGATGCCAGAGGCGGCGCCGCTGACCCACATGAGGGCCAGGCTGGTGACCGTCAGGTCGCCGCCGGTGAGTTCAAAGAGGCCGTCGGCGAAGGCCCGGATGATGCCCACGTGGATGACGCCCTCGACGACCACGAAGAGGCCGACGAAGAAGAGGAGCGTCGACCACTCGACATCGGCGAGGATGTCGGCGGGGTCCTCGCGCGTGAGCACGAAGATGGCCGTCGCTCCGAGCAATGCCACGGTGGCCGGCTCATACCCCAGGGGTGCGGCGACCAGGAAGCCTGCGATCGTGGCCAGCATCACGAGGACCGAGATGCGCATCAAGCGTGGGTCCGCGATGGCGCCGCTGGCATCTAGATCGGCGACCGAGACGGCCACCTCCTGGCGGGACAGCTCACGGCCGAAGAGGAAGCGAGCCAGCAGCAGGAAAGAGCCGAAGGCGAGCAGGGCCGGGGGCGTCATGTTCGCCGCGAAGGTGGGGAAGTCGACGCCGGCGGCCGACCCGATAAGGATGTTCGGCGGGTCGCCGATGAGCGTGGCGGTGCCGCCGATGTTGGAGGCGAGGATCTCGGCGATGAGATACGGCACGGGCGAGACGCCCAGGGTGGCTGCGACGTAGAGCGTGATCGGTGCGATCAGCACGACCGTCGTCACGTTGTCCAGGAAGGCGGAGGCGACGGCTGTGATGACACAGAGGACGACGAGGATCCACCACGGGTCGCCTCGAGCCAGCTGCACGGCCCGGATGGCCAGCCACTGGAAGACGCCCGTCTTGCGCATGACGTTGGCGATGACCATCATGCCGAGCAATAGGAAGATGACGTTGAAGTCGATGGCCTCGAAGGCGGCCTCCTGGTCGAGGACGCCGAAGACGATCATCAGCAGGCCGCCCAGGAGGGCTGCCACGGTCTTGTGCAGTCGCTCCGTGGCGATCAGCGCGTAGGTGCCCAGGAAGACGAGAGCGGCGACCCAGACCTCCACGGTCAGCGCCCTGGGCCGGCGGGCCGCTCGTCGGGCGCGGGCTCGTCGGCGACGCTGGTCTGGAGGTCTGCGGCAGCGGCATCGACGGGCACGCCCGGCGGCAGCTCATCGAGATAGCGCAGGGCGAGCTCGAGCAGGTCGATGTAGCCGCTGACGCGGCGCTCGTCGTCGACCACGGGCAGGCCGGAGTAGCGATGCAGGTGCATCGCCCGGAAGGCGTCGGCGACCGTCGAATCGGGCCGCAGGAAGACAGGCTCGCTCATCAGGTCGCCGGCCACCTGGGCGCCGACCTCGCGCCCGAAACGGCCCGCCGACTCGAGGTCGACGATGTCCTTCATCAGCTCCTCGGGCGAGAGGCGGACCACCAGCTCCTCGACCACCCGCAGCACCGGCAGGACGCCCACCAGGCGGCCTTCGGCGTCGACCACCGAGATCAAGCGGGTGCGAGGCTGGCTGATGGCGAGGCGCGCCACGTCCACGAGTGGGGCGTCGACCTGGACCACGGTCGGCCCGATGTCGAGGTAGTGGTCGATGTCCCTGACGGGCGTCCGCTTGGCGAAGCGGTGGGGGTGCTCGTGCCTCCCGCTCACCCGCCTCGCTCGTCGCCGGCCGCCACCACCGGCGACGCTCGGCCTGGGCGGCCGGCGTCCTTCGTCTCGCCCGTCGCGATCGCGCGCACCGCGTAACGCGGCAGCATCACCATGTGGGCCTCGCTTGGCGCAGGTTGATGCTCTCGAGGATACCGAGTCCGGCGGCGATGCTGATCAGCGAGGCACCGCCGTGGGTGATGAAGGGCAGCGGGATGCCCGTGATGGGCATGATGCCGATGACCATACCCACGTTCACGAAGAGCTGGAAGAGGATCATCGAGGCGACCCCGGCGGCGAAGACGAGGCCGAACGGGTCCTGCGAACGCCAGCCCACCAGCAGGACGCGCCAGAGGAGGGCGCAGAAGAGCACGAAGACCAGCACGCCGCCCACGAAGCCGAGCTCCTCCGAGAGGATGGCGAAGACGAAGTCGGTCGTCTGCACGGGCAGGAAGTCGAGCTGGTTCTGGGTGCCGTTGGTGAGGCCCTTGCCGAAGACTCCGCCTGAGCCGACCGCGATCTGCGACTGGATGAGGTGGTAGCCCGAGCCGAGGGGGTCGGCCGCCGGATCGAGGAACGAGACCAGGCGCTGCTTCTGGTAGTCGCGCAGCAGGTAGTTCCAGGCGAAGGGCAGCGCGGCCAGCCCCGCCGCGCCGAAGGCGGCCAGCCAGCGCAGGCTGGCGCCGCCCAGGAAGAGCGAGCCGACCAGGATGGCCCCGAAGACGAGCGAGGTGCCCAGGTCGGGCTGGATCATCACCAGCGCCAGCGGCGGCCCCACCAGGAGCGCCGCCCCGACGACCGTGGAGAGGTCCCGCAGCCGCTTCTGTCGTGAGGCCAGGAAGTTGGCCAGGACCACGATCATGAGGATCTTGGCGATCTCGGAGAACTGGAACTGGACGCCCAGGATGGGCACCCAGCGCGCAACGCCGCCGACGCCCGTGCCAAAGGCGAGGGTGATGAGCAGCAGGCCGATGTTCACGCCGTAGAGCGGCCAGGCGAAGGTCTTCAGCCAGCGGTAGTCGAAGGCCGCGGCGCCGGTGAAGACGAGCAGCGCCAGCGCAGCCCACAGGAGACCACGCGTGAAGGTCGAGCCGGCGGCCAGCGGCTCGCCGCCGGAGCTGTTGGTGTAGGCCATGACCAGGCCGATGACCGCGAGCAGCCCGGCGTAGAGCGCGAGCTGCACATCGAACGCGTTCCAGACGTTGCTCGCCGAGCGAGCCGCCCAGGCCTGGACCCGGGCCGGCTCGAGACGCAGCACGCCCACCTCAGTTGCCCCCGTAGAAGTTGGCGCGCTTCACGAGGTCGAAGTTGCGGTAGTCGCGCTTGATGCCGTAGTGCTGCTGCAGGAAGTACTTGACGATCTCGGTGGCCACGTTGCCCTTGGTGCGCGAGTCGTAGGCGAAGG
>DASSPM010000066.1:0-12380 GCA_035699625.1 Candidatus Limnocylindrales bacterium
ACCATGGCCGCGGCCAGGCGATAGACGCGTGCTGCGTGCTCCTTCACGAGCGACTCGAAGGCATCGAGGTCTCCGTCGCGGGCGCGGACGACCGTGTTCAGCTGGCGGTCCTCCCTCGACCGTCCAGATGCGTCGGAGTCCCCGAAGTGTTCACGGATGGTCATCGCCGCGGGACGCGCGGCCCATCGCGGGCCAGCCTTAGGCGCTGATGGTCGAGGCCACGATGCGCCGCAGCTGCTCGCGCGCCGGCTCGTGCACGACCGGCACCCGGTCGAGATGGGAGAGCGCCTCGTCGCGGTACCGCTGCGCCTGGTCGCGTGTGTAGTCGCGCGCCCCCGTGCGCTCGAGGATGGCGCGCGCGGCGGCGAGGTCGTCGCCAGTCGGCGTCGGCAGGGCGTAGATGGCCGCCAGCCGTTCGCGGTCGTCGGCCGCGGCATGTGCCAGGGCGTAGATGACCGGCAGGGTCTTCTTGTGCTTGGCCAGGTCGGAGGGCTCCTTGCCCGTGACCTGCTCCTCGCCCCAGATGCCAAGCAGGTCGTCGTTGAGCTGGAAGGCGATGCCGACCGCCCAGCCGAAGGCCCGGAAGGTCTCCACGACCGACTCGTCGTCGGTGGCCAGGATGGCCGCCGAGTGCACGCTGGCGGCGATCAGTGATGCCGTCTTGCGGCCGATCATGTCGAAGTAGAGCTCGATCGACATGGCCTCGTCGCGCTCGGAGGTCCAGATATCGATGAACTGGCCCTCGCAGAGGCGCAGGCAGGTCTCGTCGTTGAGCTTCATCAGGCGGATGACGGTGGCCTCGCTGTAGCCCATCTCGAGCAGACGGTAGATGGCCAGTCGTGAGAGGACGAAGAGCGCGTCGCCCGTGTTGATCGCCTGGGCGATGCCGTAGACCGTCCAGAGCGCCGGGCGGTGGCGCCGCTCCACGTCGCGGTCCTCGATGTCGTCGTGGACCAGGCTGAAGTTGTGGCCCAGCTCCACGGCAGCGGCGCCGGGCAGGCCCTTGGCGTAGTCGCCCGTCAGCGCCTCGTACGCCAGCAGGCCGAGCAGCGCCCGGAAGCGCTTGCCGCCCGAGACGGCGTCGCCATCGAGGCCCAGGTGATAGCGCGCCATGTCGTACATGGGGCGCGTCGCGTCGTCCTCGCGTGAGCGAAGCAGTTCGGCGATCTCGTCCTCGATCTCGGCCAGGAGCGGGCTGAGCTCGTTCGTCGTGGTGGCCACGGAAATATGGTACCCGACGTGAGCGGGTTCCCGGGGCCGTGGCCCGCTCGGTCCTGGCTGCGCCCCACGCCGGCCCGGGTGCCGCCCACATCCGGGCCCGCCGCCCCAGTTCCGGGCCGGTGTTTCATTCAACGACCCAACGGTGACATCGCCGGCGCGAACCTCGTCGATCGGTGCAGCGGATGAAACGCTTCGGTCGCTGGCGGGCTCCACCGGTGCATCCGATGCACGAAACCGTCGATCCGGAGGGCTCGCGGGCCTCCCTGAGGGTCACCGCGGGCCTGGACTGCACCCGTTGGGTCATCTGATGCAACGCGGCGGGCCGGATTCGCCGATCCGTTGCAGCGAATGCAATTTCGGGCCGTTTTTGACCGACGGGCGGACTCCCGACGGGCGGACTGCCGGACGGACGGGGCATGACCCGGGGCCGGCGTCCCTCAGCTGGTAGGCCAGCTGCCCGGCGGCTCGTCGGGCAGTTCCACCTCCGCGGTCTCCTCCCGGAGAAGGCGGAAGCCGCGCGCCTCGTAGTTGCGCCGTGCCGCCGGTCCGTCGAGCGAGCAAGTGTGGACCCACACGCGCCGCGTGCCGGGCATGGCCCACGCGCGGCGCACGGCCTCGGTCAGCAGCGCGCCGCCGAGGCCGCGGCCGATGAACGCGGGCAGCAGGCCGAACATGGCGATCTCCACGTCGCCGTCCGCCTTGCGCTCGAGCTCGAACCAGCCGACCGGCGTGCCTTCGACCCAGCCGAGCCACGTCTCGAGCTCGGGCCGGTCGAGGTGGGCCAGCCAGCGCCCGCGCGACCAGGGCAGGCGGTCGATCCAGTACCAGGGGCCGCCCACCGTGACATAGAGGAAGCGGCTCAGCTCCGGGGAGGGGAGGCGCGCCTGGCGGACCTCGAGCCCGGGCGCAGGCCGGCCGGGCCGCAGCTCGTGCGGCGAGCGCAGCTCCAGTGACCAGGTCGTGACGCTCCGGCGCATGGCCCAGATTGTGGCGGCGCCCAGCCCGTCCCAGCGTCGGCGTACCCACGCACGCCGATCCCGGGGGCGCACGCACGCCGATCCCGACCGCACGCACGCCGATCCCGGCCGCACGCACGCCCATCCCGGTGGCGCCGCGAGTCGGCGGCCGTACACTGCGTTCGTGCCGCCGCCCCGCATCTACAAGACACAGGCCATGGTCCTGACGCGCTTCGACCTGGGCGAGGCCGACCGCGTGCTGACCGTGCTCACGCCGCACGAAGGCAAGCTGCGCGTCATCGCCAAGGGCGTGCGGCGGCCGACCAGCCGCATCGGCGGCGCACTCGAGCCGTTCGCCGAGCTGCAGCTGGTCCTGGCGCGCGGCCGCACCTTCGACGTGGTCACCCAGGCCAGCGTGGTCGAAGCGTGGCTGAGCCTGCGCGACGGGCTCGAGTCGGCGGCCACCGCCTGGTACCTGGGCGAGCTGGCCGAGCGCTCGGTGGAGGAGGGAGGCGCCGCCTACCCCGTCTATGCCCTGCTGCGGCGCGCCTTCCAGCTGCTCGACGACGGCATGGCGCCGGGCAGGGTCGCCCGCTGGTTCGAGTTCGGCCTGGCCGATGCCCTGGGCATGCGCCCCGAGGTCGAGCGCTGCGTCGAATGCGACCGCACCCTGGAGGCCCACGAGCGGTTCCGCTGGGTGCCGGCCCTGGGCGGCGTGCTCTGCGAGCAGCATGCCGGCCCGCCGGCCGAGGTGACCGGCCTCTCGCTCGACGCCCTCAAGCTGCTGCGCGCCTACCGGCGGCTGGACGTGGAGGCCATCGCCGCGCTGCGCCTCGCGGCGACCGTGGAGGAGGAGGTCGAGGGCGCCCTGCGACGCTTCGTGCGCCACGTGCTTGACCGCGAGGCCCGCTCATTGGCCTTCCTCGACGAGGTCCGCACGGGGCACGCCTGACCGGGGTGCGTCGCCAGGGCAGGCGGCGTGGCCGTGCCGAGACGTCGCCGCGTGCGAGAATGAGGCTCCCGGATCCGACGCGTACTGGAGGCTCCCGCGTGCCCGACACGATGCCCGAGACCGCCATCGAGCGTGTGCCCGAGACGCAGGCCGCGGTCGCCCCCGCCGTGGCCGATCTCGACACGATCGTCTCGCTCGCCAAGCGGCGCGGCTTCGTCTTCCCCTCGAGCGAGATCTACGGCGGCATCAACGCCGTGTGGGACTACGGCCCCCTCGGCGTGGAGCTCAAGAACAATGTCAAGCGCGCCTGGTGGCGGGCGATGGTCCAGGAGCGCGACGAGATCGTCGGGCTCGACGCAGGCATCTTGATGCACCCGCAGGTGTGGGTCACTTCCGGCCACGTGGAGTCGTTCAGCGATCCGCTGGTGGAGTGCGCAACTGACAAGATGCGCTTCCGGCTGGACGAGCTGCCGGGCACCGACAGCCTGAGCGAGACCGACAAGCGCGACCCGGACATCGTCGAGCGGTTGGGCCTGAAGTGCCCCGTCGACGGCGGCCCCTTGAGCCCGCCGCGGCGCTTCAACCTGATGTTCAAGACCTTCATGGGCCCGGTCGAGGAAGAGGCGAACGTCGTCTACCTGCGACCGGAGACGGCGCAGGGCTCATACGTCAACTTCAAGAACGTCCAGCAGTCGACGCGCAAGAAGCTGCCCTTCGGCATCGCCCAGATCGGCAAGAGCTTCCGCAACGAGATCAGTCCCGGCAACTTCGTCTTCCGGATGCGCGAGTTCGAGCAGATGGAGATGCAGTACTTCGTCGCGCCTGCGGACGCTGCGCGCATCTTCGAGGAGTGGCTACCGCGGCGCTGGGCCTGGTACACGGGCTACGGGGTGTCGGAGCAGCGCCTGCGCTTCCGGGAGCACGCGCCCGACGAGCTGGCCCACTATGCCAAGAAGGCGATCGACATCGAATACCGCTTCCCGTTCGGCTGGAAGGAGCTCGAGGGGGTCCACAACCGCGGCGACTGGGACCTGGGTCGGCACCAGAAGGAGAGCGGCGAGAACCTCGAGTATTTCGACCCGGCCACCGAGGAGCACTTCGTGCCCTGGATCGTGGAGACGGCTGGCGGACCGGACCGGGCCGCCTTCACGTTCCTGATCGACGCCTACCGCGAGGAGGAGGTCCGGGGCGAGAAGCGCGTCTCGCTGGCGCTCCACCCGCAGCTGGCGCCGTACAAGGTGGCGGTGCTGCCGCTGCTCAAGAAGCGGCCCGAGATCGTCGAGCTCTGCCAGCGGCTTCTGGCCGATCTCAAGCAGGACGTCATGGCCGTCTACGACGACACGGCCTCCATCGGCAAGCTCTACCGGCGCCAGGACGAGATCGGCACGCCCTGGTGCGTGACCGTTGACGTGGAGTCCCTCGAGGACGGCGCCGTGACCGTGCGCGACCGCGACTCGATGAGCCAGGAGCGCGTGCCGGTCGAGGGCGTCAAGCGGCTCATCCTGGACCGCCTCGCGGCCGCCCGGGCCGGCTGACCCGCCTGACGGCCGCCCGAACGCCGAACGCCCGCCCGGCCCCCATGACCCGCCCGGCCGCCCCGTCCGGCTGGCGCGGCCTCTGGGATGCCCGGCGGGCGCGCCTCTGGCTGGTGGCGGCTGCCGTCGCCGCCTGGCTGCCCGCGCTCGGCGTCGGCCTGCGCGGCTGGCTCGACTTCAGCGCCTTCTATGCCGCCGGCGCGCTGGTGTTCTCGCCGGCCGTGACGAGCATCGAGGCGGTCGTCGCCTTCCAGTCGCGCCAGCAGCTGCCCATCACGCCCTTCGTCTATCCGCCCGGCCTGGCGCTCGGCTACGTCCCCTTCGCTGCGCTGCCCTACGCGCTTGCGGCGGCCGTGCACCTGCTGCTGATGCTGGCGGCGCTGATGCTGGCGGCGCGTCTCGGGGCCGACTTGCTCGGCCTGCCGCGTCGCTGGGCGCTGGTCGGCGCGCTGGCTTGGGGGCCCGCGGCGGCCGGCGTCCTCTCCGGCCAGAACACGAGCTTGGCGCTGTTGCTGACGGTGCTCGCGGCACGCGCGCTGTCGCGGCGACGGGACGGCGCGGCCGGTGTCGCTGCGGGTCTGCTGGCCTACAAGCCGCAGCTCGCGGCGCCCCTCGCCGGGCTGCTCCTGCTGCGCCTGCGCTGGCGGGCGCTGGCGGTGCTGGCGGCCGTGCTCGCGGGGCACTACCTGGCGGGCATCGTGGCCACGGGCGGTGACCTCGCCTGGCCGCGCGCCTGGCTGGCGGTCGTGACCGACGCCCGCTACGCGCAGGGCGACCTGGCCGCCAACGGCTGGCAGGCGGTCAGCCTGCCAGCGCTGCTGGCACGGACGGCGCTGCTGCCGGGCATGCCCAGCCTGGCCATCGCGGGCTACGCGGCCGCGGCCGCGGTCGTGCTCGCCTGCCTGCCCTCGCTCCGCCACTGGCCCATCCTGCCGGCCGTGGCGCTCGCCTCGGCCGCCGGCCTCGTCATCAGCCCGCACGCCTGGGTCTACGACGCCACGCTGCTGCTGCCGGCGGTGGCGGTCGTCGCCGCCGAGGCGGCGCGCCGCGGCTGGCCGTGGCAGGACCGCTGGCTGCTGGCCGCGGGCTACGGGCTGGCGCTGCTCTGGCCCCTGGGCGGCGTCCTCGGGCTGACGCCGGTGCTGCCGGTCGTGCTGGCCGCACCCTTCCTGCTCATGGCGCGGCTCGGGCGCCGGCCGTGGGGTGTCGGCTGGCGCGGGTCGCCGGGAACCGGCCAGGCGGCGGCGGTGTAGGAGGCACGTACCGCCCGGCAGACGGGCACGGAGTGCCGGACGACCCTCCGGCCAGAGAGGCAGGTGGACGAGATGACCCGCCGAACGATCCTGGGCACGCTGCTGGCGCTGCCAGCGATGCTCGCCCTGGTGCTGCCGGCGGCCGCGGGCGGTTGGGCCACCGCGACGGTGATCCCAACGGACGGCAACGAGCCGCCGGCCGGCACGCCCGTCCGCCTCGAGGTGAAGCTCCTGCAGCACGGCGTGACGCCCATCGACTGTGAGAGGCCGACGCTCATCTTCACGCGCGCCGGTACAACCGACGTGGTCGCCGTGCAGGCGACATCGGTGAAGGGCGAGACCGGCACCTACCGGGCGACGGTGACCTTCCCACGGGCCGGCTCCTGGCGCATGAACCTGCAGCTCTCGCAGCTGTTCGTCGAGCCGGGCGAACTGCCCGCCTTCCAGGTCTCCGGTGCCGCTGGCCCGGCCGCGCCGGCCGATGACAAGCCCGCCGCGGACGCGCCGGCTCCGGTCGTCTCGTCCTCGCCGGCGGTTGTGCAGGGCATCGAGCCCGTGCTGGCCGCGGCGATCGCCCTGCTGGCGTTCCTCGGCGGCGCCTTCGTCGGCTCCTTCCGTCGTCAGGAGGAGGCGGTCGCCCCCCTGGGCTCCTTGCCCTTGGGCCAGTAGAGCTCCTTCTTGACCTGCTCGGGCGCGAAGCCGCGCTCGAGCAGCGTCGCGTCGACCGCCGTAATCATGTCGGGGTTGCCGCAGATGTAGGCGATGGAGTTGGCCGGCGTGAGGCCGAGCTCGTCGCAGACGGCCGGCACGATCGACTCGACCCGGCCCGTGCGCCCCGACCAGCCGGCGTTCTCGGGCGCCTGCGGCCGCGACACGGTGGGCACATAGGTGACCGGGTACTCGCCGCTCGCCTGCCACTGCTCGAGCAGCTCCCGGTAACCCAGGTCCGAGACGTAGCTGACGCCGTGCAGCACCACCGCCCGCCGCGGCGCGCCGTCAACCAGGAGCGTCTTCATCATCGAGATGAAGGGTGCGATGCCCGTGCCGGAACTGATGAAGATGTGCGTCCGGTCATCCTCCGGTTCGAGCGTGAACTTGCCCTTGGGACCCTTCATGTGCATGGCGTGGCCGACGGGCAGCCGCCACAGCAGCGGCGTGAAGACGCCGCCCTCGACGATGCGCACGTAGTACTCATAGCCCTCGTCCGCCTGGCGTGGCGAGCTGGCCACGGAGTAGGGCCGCTGGACGAGCTTGCCGTTCGACTCCACGCCGATGGTCAGGTACTGGCCGGGCTCGAAGGCCACCGGCTCGCCGTCGAAGGCGACCCAGAAGAAGGCCAGCTCGGGCGTCAGGTCCTCGCGCCGCGTGAGGCGCGCGTTGTAAAAGGCCGACTCGGCGGCGATGGGCCGCTCGCTGGTGGCCACGTCGGTCACGGGCAGGTCCTCGTTGGGTGCTGTCAACAGCGATGGTACCCGGGCGGGCGGCGCGACGGCCTATGGCGGCTGCCCGGCCAGACCTGCCGGAGGGCCTTTTTGGCCCGGGCTACGATTGGACCATGGCGATCACCCGGTCCCTGCGGGACAGGCCCATTGGCTGAGCAGCCTGCGCCCGGCCCGGAGGCTCGTGCGCTGCTCTTCGGACGGGAGCGCGAGCTGGCCAGCCTCCGCGCTGCGCTGGCGGCGGCCGCGCGCGGGCGCGGTCGACTGGTGCTGGTGACGGGCGAGCCGGGTATCGGCAAAAGCCGCCTCGTGGACGCCTTGGCCGACGAGGCCGCGGCCACGGCCACCATTCTCTGGGGCCGTTCCTGGGAAGCGGGCGGCGCTCCCGCGTACTGGCCGTGGGTCCAGGCGATGCGCGGTCTGGTCAGCGCGGCGGGTGGGGACGCGACGCGCCTGGAACGACTGGCGACCGAAGCCGGGGCTGCCGTGGCGCAGCTCCTGCCCGAGCTGGCGCGCTATGCGAGCGGCGCCCCGCAGCCGCCCTCAGGCGACGAGGAGGGCGCGCGCTTCCACCTCTTCGACGCGGCCGCCCGGCTGTTGCGCGCGGCCGCCACCGAACGGCCGCTGCTCCTCGTCCTAGAGGATGTCCACGCCGCGGACGTCCCCACGGTGCTCCTGCTCGACTTCGTCTCCCGCTCGCTCGACGACGCCCGGATCCTCCTGGTGACGACCTACCGCGACGAGGAGCTTCCGCGCGGTGACCCGCGCCGTACCGTCATCTCGGCGCTGGCGCGCTCGTCGGGAGCCGAGCGGATCGCCCTCGCAGGGCTCTCGAACGAGGACATCGCGGCACAGGCGCGTGCCATCGCCGGGACGATGCCCTCGCCGGCGGTGCTGAGCAGCGTGGCGCGCGAGAGCGAGGGCAATCCGCTCTTCGCCGCGGAACTGATCCGCCTCATCGCCAGCGAGGGTGGACTGGACGCGCCCGATGCACCTGCCCGCCTCGCCGTGCCCGACACCATCCGGGACCTGATCGAGCGGCGGCTGGCGCTGCTCACGCCAGGGGCGCAGGCACTCCTCGAGACGGCGGCGGTCGTCGGTCGGGACGTGGATCCGGGCCTGGTGGCGCGGCTGGCCGGCGTGTCCGAGGTGGATGTGCTCGAGCAGCTCGCCGAGGCATCGCGCGAGCGGATCCTGGCCGACGCTGCGGCGCAGCCGGGACGCGTCCGCTTCACCCACGGCCTGGTGCGCGAGGTGCTCTATGAGCGGCTCGGCGCAGCCCGACGCGCGCGGCTCCACCTGAAGGTCGCCGAACTGCTCGAGGCGGCTGACGCTGGCGATGTCGGCGCCCGCCAGGCGGAGGTCGCCCACCACTACCTGGCGGCGTTGCCGGAGGGCCCCCCAGGCCGGGCCGCGGAGCACGCCGGGCGGGCCGCCGCGGCCGCCCTGGCGCAGCTGGCCTACGAGGAAGCGGCGCGGCTCTATGGCCTGGGCGCATCCGCCGCACAACGGGCAGGCGACGTGCACTTGCGCTGCGATCTCCTGCTGGGTCTCGGCGAGGCGCAGGCGCGTGCCGGCGACGCACGGGCTCGCCCGACCTTCCTCGAGGCGGCTGAGCTCGCCCGACGGGAGGGCTTCGCCGAGCACCTGGCCCGGGCAGCCCTCGGTTACGGCGGGCGCTTCGTCTGGGAGGCCTCACGCGGGGACCCGCACCTCGTGGACCTGCTGCGCGCGGCGCTCGACGCGCTTCCCGGCGGCGACAGCCCCCTGCGCGTGCGGCTCATGGCCCGGCTGGCCGCGGGGCCGCTGCGGGACGACCCGGAGCGAGCGACCCGGGACGCGCTGAGTCGGGAGGCGGTCGAGATGGCGCGCCGACTGGGCGATCCGGCGACGATGGCGTACGCCCTGGACGGTCGGTACGCCGCCGCGTGGTGGCCGGAGAACGCCGAGGAGCGGGTGGGCACGGCGACCGAGCTGATCGAGGCCGCGACCGCCGCCGGTGATCGGGAACGCGCCTTGCAGGGCCACCACTACCGCTGCCTGGTGCGGCTCGAGCTGGCCGACATCGACGGCGCCCGCGCCGACTCGCAGGCCCAGAGCCGCATCGCCGAGCAGCTCCGGCAGCCGGCGCAGCTGCTCTACGTGCGCACGGTAGAAGCGATGCTGGCGGTCCTGGAGGGTCGCTTCGATGAGGCGGAGCGTTTCATCGCCGAAGCCCATGGCCTCGGTCGGCGAGCCGAGCAGTCGATGGCCGATATCTACCGCGCCATGCTCCTGGCGGGCGTCGGCCGTCACCGTGGCGCGGCGGCGGAGGTCGTCGCCGAGTTGGAGCGCCTGGCCGCAGCGCTGCCGAGCTACGTCGTGCTGCGCTGTGCGCTGGCGGACCTGCGCCGGAGGGCCGGGGAGGGTGGCACCGCCCGTCGCGAGCTCGTGGCACTCGCGGCCGATGGCTTCGCCAGCGTGCCCCGCAACGACGAGTGGGTCTTCGCCACGTGCCTCCTGGGCGAGGTCGCCGCCGAACTCGGCAGCGAAGCCACCGCGGCCGACCTCCTTGGCCTGCTCGAGCCCTACGCGGGGCGCGTTGCGGTGAGTGCGCCGGACGGCTGCCTCGGCTCCGTCGCCCGCACCCTGGCCATCTTGGCCGCCCGGCTCGGGCGCGACGAGCAGGCGGCCGCCTGGTTCGAGCGCGCACTCTCGATCGAGGAGGCCATCGGGGCGCGGCCCTGGCTCGCGGAGACCCAGGCGACCTACGCCACGTTCCTGGCCCAGCAGGGTGGTGAGGCCGCGTCCAGCCAGCGGACGCGGCACCTTCGCGTCGCCGCTCTGCGCACCGCGCGCGAGCTGGGCATGGAGCGGCTGGAGGCACGCCTCGCGGCCGACGCCAAAGCGCATGGTGTCGAGACGGCGCGCGTCGCGCGCTGCTTCATGTTCACCGACGTGGTGCGCTCGACGGAGCTCGTGTCGGCCATCGGCGACGAAGCTTGGCTGGAGCTGCGCGCCTGGCACGACCGTGCCCTCCAGGAGATCATCGACGCCCACCACGGGCGCGTCATCAGCCACACGGGGGACGGCTTCTTCGTGGCCTTCGAGGACGCGGCCGCTGCCGTCGCCTGTGCCGCGGCCATCCAGCGTGCGCTGCGTGACCACCGCCGCGAGGCCGGCTTCGCGCCGCAGGTCCGCATCGGCCTGCATGCCGGCGAGGCGATCGAGGAGACCGACGCCGGGTACTCCGGCCAGGCGGTGCACCAGGCGGCCCGCATCGCTGCCCTGGCCGGTGGCGGCGAGATCGTCGCCAGCGTCGCCAGCTTGGGCGGTCTCGACCTGCCCACACGCGACCGGCGCGTCGCCAGGCTCAAGGGCATCGCCGACCCGGTCGAGGTCGCGGCCATCGAGTGGCAGGCCGGCGGCGGCTCGGCCGGGGCGGCCACGCAGCCCGGGCGGGGCGACGCGTAGACCCGGCGGCAGCCGGGGCCCGTCGCGGGGTCTCGCGCGCCCGACGACTACAATCGGGCGCAGACCAGCGAGACCGACGCGTCGCCTGCCCACGCCGAGGGGGTGCGGCGCCACCGCCCGAGGAGCCCCGCATGACCGAGACGATGGCCCGCACGCCCAGCGACCGCGCCCACAAGGCAGCCAAGCGCTACGTCTACGCCTGGGGCGGCGGCAGGGCCGAGGGCGACGCCTCGATGCGCGACCTGCTCGGCGGCAAGGGCGCGGGCCTGGCCGAGATGACCAGCGCGGGCCTGCCGGTGCCGCCCGGCTTCACCATCAGCACCGAGGCCTGCAACGACTACTTCGCTGCCGGCGAGCGACTCCCCGACGGCCTCTGGGAGGACGTCCAGGAAGCCGTCCACGAGGTGGAGCGCCTGACCGGCAAGGGCTTCGGCGATCCCTCCAACCCGCTCCTGGTGAGCGTCCGCTCCGGGGCCAAGTTCTCCATGCCGGGCATGATGGACACGGTCCTCAACCTCGGCCTCAACGAGGAGACGCTGCAGGGCCTGGTGCGCCTCACCGGCAACGAGCGCTTCGGCTGGGACGCCTACCGGCGCTTCGTGCAGATGTTCGGGCGCATCGTGATGGACGTCGAGGGGCATCGCTTCGACGAGGCGCTCGAGGCGGCCAAGCAGGCCCGCGGCGTCGAGGCCGACACGGACCTCGATGCCGCCGCACTGCGCGAGCTGGCCGAGACCTTCAAGCGCATCGTCCGCGAGGACACCGGGCGCGACTTCCCGAGCGACCCATGGGAGCAGCTCGACCTGGTCATCAAGGCCGTCTTCGCCTCCTGGTTCGGCAAGCGGGCGCGCGACTACCGCCAGTTCAACAAGATCCCCGACGACCTGGGCACGGCCGTCAACGTGGTGACCATGGTCTTCGGCAACATGGGCGATGACTCGGGCACGGGCGTCGCCTTCACGCGCGACCCGAACACGGGCGAGCGTGTCATCTACGGCGAGTACCTCGTCAACGCCCAGGGCGAGGACGTGGTGGCCGGCATCCGCACGCCCCAGAAGATCAGCCAGCTGCGCGACGAGATGCCCGAGGTCTACCGCGAGTTCGAGGAGATCGCGGCGCGCCTCGAGAAGCACTACCGCGACGTGCAGGACCTCGAGTTCACCATCGAGCGCGGCAAGCTCTACATGCTCCAGACGCGCTCGGCCAAGCGCACCGCCGCGGCGGCCGTGAAGATCGCCGCCGACATGGTCGACGACGGCATCCTCTCCGAGGAGGAGGCGCTGGCGCGCATCGAGCCGGCCCACGTCGACCAGCTGCTGCGCGCCCAATTCGACCCCGACGCGAAGTCGCAGGCGCCGCGCATCACGGCCGGCCTCAACGCCTCGCCGGGCGCGGCGGTGGGCAAGGCCGTCTTCGACGCCGACCGGGCCGCCGAGGCCGCGGCGCAGGGCGAGAAGGTGCTCTTCGGGGAGTACCTGACCAACGCCCAGGGCGAGGACGTCGTTGCCGGCATCCGCACCCCCCTGGAAATCGCGCAGATGCGCAACCAGATGCCGGAGATCTACGCCCAG
>DASSPM010000067.1:0-6730 GCA_035699625.1 Candidatus Limnocylindrales bacterium
GGCTTCCTGGCGGAGTGCCACCGGCGCGGCTGGCTCTACAAGGGCCACGACTCGATGCCCTGGTGCCCGCGCTGCGGCACCGGTATCAGCCAGATGGAGATGAACGAGGGCTATGAGGACCGCGAGGATCCCGGCCTGACCGTCCGCTTCCCCCTGCTCGACCGGGCCGGCGAGGCGCTGCTGGTGTGGACCACCACGCCGTGGACGCTCACCTCGAACGTGGCGGCGGCGGTGGGGGAGGGCCTGGCCTACGTGCTGGTGGCGCAGGGCGAGGAGCGCTTCTGGCTGGGCAAGCGGACGCTCACGCATGCGCTCAAGGGGCCTTTCCGCGTGCTCGAGGAGCGACCCGGGCGTGAGCTGGTGGGCTGGCGCTACCGCGGCCCGTATGACGAGCTGCCGGCGGTGCAGGAGGCCTTCGCGAACGGAGAGGGGGCCGCGCCGTACGAGCACCGTGTCGTGGCCTGGGACGAGGTCGGGGAGGAGGAGGGCACGGGCATCGTGCACATCGCCCCGGGCGCCGGCGCCGAGGACTACCAGCTCGGCAAGGCCCTCGGCCTACCGGTCATCGCGCCGCTGGATGAGGCGGGCCACTACCTGGCGGGCTTCGGCTGGCTGAGCGGGCTCGACGCGCAGGGCGTGACGGCGCGCATCGTCGAGGACCTCGAGCAGAAGGGGGTCTTCTACCACCTCGAGCCGTACAGCCACCGCTACCCGCACTGTTGGCGCTGCAAGACCGCGCTGCTCTTCCGGGTCGTCGACGAGTGGTACATCAGCATGGGCCCGGTCTACGACCAGCCGCGCGAGACGCTCACGGCGGAGCAGGTCGAGGCCAGCCTGCGCTACCAGATCATGGAGGTGGTCGACGACATCCGCTGGATCCCCCCGTTCGGTTACGAGCGGGAGCTCGACTGGCTGCTCAACATGCACGACTGGATGATCAGCAAGAAGCGCTACTACGGGCTGGCGCTGCCCATCTACGACTGCGCCGAGTGCGGCACGGTCACGGTCGTGGGCAGCCGCGATGAGCTGCGCGAGCGGGCGGTGTCGGGTTGGCCCGAGTTCGAGGGGCACACGCCGCACCGGCCCTGGGTGGATGCCGTGCGCATCGCCTGCCGTGGCTGTGGCGCGCCGGTGGAGCGCATCCGCGACGTGGGCAATCCCTGGCTCGACGCCGGCATCGTGCCCTTCAGCACGCTCCACTTCCGCGAGGACCCGGGCTATTGGGCCAAGTGGTTCCCGGCCGACTTCATCACCGAGTCCTTCCCGGGCCAGTTCCGCAACTGGTTCTACTCGCTGCTGGCGATGTCGACCGTGCTGCGCCGGGAGGCACCCTTCCGGACCATCCTCGGCTACGCCACGCTCTTCGGCGAGGACGGCCGCCCGATGCACAAGAGCTGGGGCAACGCCATCGAGTTCAACGAGGCCGCCGAGCGCATGGGCGTGGACGTGATGCGCTGGCTCTACGCCCGCCAGCGGCCGGAGGACAACATCCTCTTCGGCTACCACGCCGCGGACGCTGCGCGGCGCGAGCTGCTCGTGCTCTGGAACGTATCGGCCTTCTTCGTGACCTATGCCCGCCTGGCCGACTGGCGCCCGCGCGAGGGAAGCGCCATGCCCAGCCGCGGCACCGCCCTTGACCGCTGGATCCTGTCGCGCACGGCGGCACTGGCGGCCGAGGTGCGCGCCGAGCTGGAGGACTACGACTCGCGCGCCGCGACCGAGGCCATCTCGACCTACGTGGACGACCTCTCCACCTGGTACCTGCGCCGCAGCCGGCGCCGCTTCTCGCGCAGCGACGACCCGGCGGCCCGCGATGCCGCCTTCGGCACGCTGCACACGGCGCTCTCGTCGCTGGCGCGCATCGTGGCGCCCATCCTGCCCTTCCTGGCCGAGTGGCTCCACCAGCGGCTGGTGGTGCCGGCGCTGCCGGCGGCGCCCGACTCGGTGCACCTGACGCGCTGGCCCGACACCGAGCTGGCAGGGGTGCGCGACGAGCCGCTGGAGGCCGCCATGGCCACCCTGCGCCGGGCGGTCGAGTTGGGTCGCACGCTGCGCGGCCAGTCCGGCATCAAGGTGCGCCAGCCCCTCGCCCGTCTCTGGCTCGCCCTGCCCGGCGGACGCCTCGGCGAGGGTGTCGCGGCGGCCATCGAGGCGGAGCTCCTGGGGCTGCTCGCCGACGAGCTGAACGTCAAGGCGGTCGAGCTCATCGGCGACGACTCGGAGCTGGTCGACCGGCGCGTCAAGCCGCTCCTGCCCGTCCTCGGTGCACGGGGCCGCGGCGCGGAGATCCCGGCCATCATGGCCGCCGCACGCGCCGGCGCCGTGGAGTACCTGGCCGACGGTGGCGTCCGCCTCGGCGGCAGCACCCTGACCGCCGACGAGGTCGAGATCCTGGCCACGCCGCGCAGCGGCACGGCGGTGGCCCATGATGAGGGGTTGGTCGTGGTCATCGATACGATCATCGGCGACGATCTGCGCGCCGAGGGCGACGCGCGCGAGGTGCAGCGTGCCATCCAGGACCTGCGCCGGCAGGCCGAGCTGGCGCTTGACGACCGCATCGAGGTCTGGATCGCGCCGCTCGACGGGCTCCGAGAGCGGCTGGCACCGCACCTGCCGGCCGTGGCCGCCGAGACGCTCGCCGACGAGCTACGCGTGGAGCCGCCGCCGGACGACCTGCCCTCGCTGGAGGTCGATCTCGACTCAGGCCGAGTACGCATCGCGTTGCGGTCGCGCGGGGCGCTCGACTAGCATGGCGGCGATGACCGAGACCCACCAGGAGCGCCCGCCCGGACGGCGCCGGTGGGCGCTCTTCGCCGGCCTGGCCGCCGCCGTGGCGGTGCTCGATCAACTGACCAAGAGCTGGGTGGAGGCATCCTTCACGCCTGCCTGGACGCGGCAGTCCGTGCCGGGGTTGGCCGACCCGACGCCCATCCTGGGCGACCTGGTGCGCATCGCCAAGACCTACAACGACGGCGCCATCTTCGGCCTCTTCGATGCCGCCGCGCCCATCCTCGCCGCGGCCAGCCTGGCGGTCGTGCTGCTGCTCGTCGTCTACCACGTGCGCCAGGGCGAGCGCGCCCCGTGGCTGCTGACCGTGGCGCTGGGCCTGCTGCTCGGCGGAGCCCTTGGCAACCTGGTCGATCGCGTGCGTTTCGGCCACGTCATCGACTGGGTGGACGCGGGCATCGGCGACCTGCGCTGGTACACCTTCAACGTGGCCGACGCGGCGGTCAGCCTGGCCATCGTCGGACTCCTCTTCATCGGCCTCTTCGGCGAGCGCCGGAGGCCCGAGCCGGCGCCGGTGCCGGGGCCGGCGGCCGAGCCGCGGCCGTCGGTGCGCTGAGCGTGGCGGGTCGCATCAGCGTGCTGGTGCCCGACGCGGCCGGTGGCCGGGCGGACCGCCTGGTGGCCGACGCGGCTGGCCTCTCGCGGGCCTTCGTGCAGCGGCTCATCGGCGAGGGCCGCCTGACGCTGGACGGCCGCCCCATCCGGGCCAACACGGTGCTCGTGCCCGGGGCGCGCGTGGAGCTGGACGTGCCCGAGGTGCGGCCGCTCGAGATGGCCGCCTGGTCGCAGCCACTCGACATCGTCTACGAGGACGACGACCTGCTCATCGTCGACAAACCGGCCGGCATGGTCACCCACCCGGCGCCGGGGCACACTGGCGATACGCTCGTCAATGCCCTGCTTGGCCGCGCCGGGGCGCGCGAGTACGGCGGCATCGCTGGGGTCGCCCGGCCGGGCATCGTGCACCGGCTCGATCGGGACACGAGCGGCCTGCTGATGGTGGCCAAGCACGACGCCGCCCAGGCGGCACTGATGGCGCAGCTCAAGGCGCGCCGCGTGAAGAAGACCTACCTGGCCCTGGTGGCCGGTGCCGTGGCCGCCACCGTGGGCCGCATCGAGGCACCCATCGGTCGCGACCCGCGCCATCGCACCCGCATGGCGGTCGTGCCCGACGGGCGTCCGGGCGTCACCGGCTACCGGGTGCGCGAGCGCCTCGACGGCTGGACGCTGCTCGAGCTGGACCTCGTCACCGGGCGCACGCACCAGATCCGCGTCCACCTGGCTTCCATCGGCCACCCGGTCGCGGGCGACCCGGTCTACGCGACGGGTGCCGCTCGGCGCGGCCCGGACGGGATGGGCCGACTCTTCCTGCATGCCTGGCGACTGGAGCTCGCATCGCCCTCGGGCGGGGCGCTCATCCGCGCCACGGCGCCGTTGCCGGCCGAACTCGAGCGCGTGCTCGAAGGCCTGCGCGCCCGGACCGCCGGGCGCCCGGCGTGATCGGCGCTGTGAGCCGCGGGCGCCCGGAGCACGTGGAGGGAGCGCCGGGCGCGCTGCTGGTGATCATCTCGGGCCCCTCCGGCGTGGGCAAGGACACCATCCTGCGCCGCCTGCGCGAGCACCACCCGAACGACCGGCGCCAGTACGTGGTCACCTACAAGACCCGGGCGCGACGGCCCGGTGAGACGGACGGCGTGGACTACCACTTCGTGTCGGAGCCCGAGTTCGAGCGCTTGATGGCGGCCGGGGCGTTCCTGGAGACGGCGCTGGTGCACGGCCACTGGTCGGGCACGCCGCGCGACCAGGTCGTCGAGGCGCTCACGACGGGCCGTGACGCGATCCTCAAGATCGACGTCCAAGGCGCCAGGGCGATCCGGGAGCTTGTGCCGCACTCACTGCTGATCTTCGTGGCGCCGCCGTCGATGGAAGCGCTCGACGGCCGCCTGCGCGGCCGGGCGACGGAGACCGCGGACGAGCTGGCGCGCCGCCAGCAGGACGCCGCACTCGAGCTGGCCCGCCAGGGCGACTACGACCACGTGGTGGTCAACGAGACGGGGCAGGTGGCGCGAACCGCCGCCCGCATCGACGAGCTCATCGCCGCCGAGCACGCCCGCCACCCCGACCGCCGCATCGTCGTCTAGCGCCGCCATGGCGCAGCAGCCCCAGCGGCTGGTGGAGGTCGCCGTCGACGTGGCCGGGCTGCCCGGCGGGCGGCTCTACACCTACCACGTGCCTCCCCGCCTGGCCGACGTCGTGGCCGGCGAGGCGGTGCTGGTCGACTATGGGCGGCGCCAGGCCCTCGGCATCGTGCTGGGGGACGCGGCCGAGCCGCCGCCCGGGGTGAAGACCCGACCGCTGCTCGAGCGCGTCCGCTCCGACGGCGCGCTGCTGCAGCCGCTGGGCGTGATGCTGGCGCGGGCCATGACCGAGGGGTACCTGGCGCCGGCTGCGCTGGCCGTGCGCGCCATGCTCCCGCCGGGGCTGTTGGAGCGGCTGGAGCTGATGGCGCGCCTGCCACGACCGGTGCCTGCCGCCAAGCGCGAGGCGGGCGTCGACATGCAGGCGGGCGGTGGTCTCGCCACTACGGACCCTGAGCTGCGCGCCGCGCTGGAGCGTATCCACGCCGCCGGCCCAGCCGGCCTGCCCGTCCGCTCGCTCCGGCCGCCACGTGACCGCGCTGCGCTGCTGCGCCGGCTGCGCGGACTCGCCGCCGCGGGCGAGCTGGAGCTGGAGTGGCTGCTGCTGCCCGCCGGCGCGCGCCCGCGCCTGGTGCGTCTGGCGCGACTCTCGGAGGCGGGCCTGGCCACCGCCCGGAAGCTGGCGGGAGGCGGCGAGGCCGGAGGGCCGCGTCTCGGGCCACGGCAGCGGGCCCTGCTCGCGGAGTTGCTCGACAGCGCCAAAGGTGCGCCGGCGGCCAGGCTGGCCGAGCGGCACGGCGGCAGCGCCGTGAGCGGCTTGGCGCGGCGGGGCCTGCTCGAGTTGGAGCTCCTGGCCGAGGAACGCCGCCCGCTGGCCGGGCGCACGCCAGTAGCCCGGCCGGCACGGCCGGCAGGGTCGGCGCTCAGCGCTGAGCAGCAGCACATCGTCGGGCGGGTGCGCCCCGGCATCGCCGAGCGCCGCCACGAGCGATTCCTGCTCGAGGGCGCCATCGCCTCGGGCAAGACGGCCGTCTACGCGGAGCTCATCGCCGCCGCGCTGCAGGCCGGCCGGAGTGCCCTCGTGCTGGTGCCCGAGACCCCGCTGGCCGCGCCGCTCCTCGACCGCCTGCGGGCCGAGCTGGGCATCACCCCCGCCCTCGTCCACAGCGGCCTCTCGGAGGGGGAGCGTGCCGACGAGTGGCGGCGCATCCGCGCCGCCCTGGCACCGGTCGTGATCGGCACCCGCATCGGCGTGCTGGCGCCGCTGGCCGACCCCGGCCTGATCGTCGTCGACGAGGAGCACGACCCGGCCTACAAGTCCGACCGCACGCCGCGCTACCAGGCGCGCGACCTGGCCCTGGAGCTGGGCCGGCTGGCAGGCTGCCCGGTGGTCCTGGGCAGCGCCACGCCCGACGTCGTCAGCGTCGGCCGGGCGCGGGCGGGCGAGCTCGTCCCGCTGCGCCTCGCCGCTCGCCTGGGTGGCGTGGATCCCTCGGTCGAGGTGGTCGACCTGCGGGCCGAGCTCGAGGCCGGCAACCGGAGCCTGCTGTCGCGCTCCCTGGAGGAGGCGCTGGCGACGCTCGACACGCACGCCGGCGAGCGCGCCATCCTGGTCCTCAACCGGCGCGGCTCGGCCTCGATCGTGCTCTGCCGCGACTGCGGCCACGTGCAGTCCTGCCCGGACTGCCAGCGGCCGCTGGTCTTCCACGCTGCCGGCCTCAGCCTGCGCTGCCACCACTGCGGAGCCAGCGCGCCCATCGCCCGCCGCTGCCCCGCCTGCGACTCGAGCCGCATCCGCTACCTGG
>DASSPM010000068.1:0-38342 GCA_035699625.1 Candidatus Limnocylindrales bacterium
CCCGACGGCGTGCTGCGCTACGCCAACCCGGCCAGCGAGCCCGTGCGCCGCGCGCTGGACGCCGAGGTCGGCCAGCGCCTGACGCCCGAGGTCTGGGCGGAGATCGCCCGGCGGGTCGAGTCGGGCTCCGCAGAGACGCTCGAGGTCGAGCACGGGGGCCGCATCTTCGCGCTGCTGGTGGTGCAGGTCTTCGAGTTCGACTTCATCAACCTCTACGGCACCGATATCACCGCGGCGCGCGCGGTCGAGCGGGCCAATGCCGAGAACGAGCGGCTCCTGCTCAACATCCTGCCGGAGCCCATCGCCCAGCGGCTGCGCCAGGGCGAGCGGGTCATCGCCGACCGTTTCGACGAGGTGACCCTGCTCTTCGCCGACATCGTCGGCTTCACCCAGCTCTCGAGCACGATGAGCGCGGCCGAGGTGGTCGACGTGCTCAACCGCGTCTTCAGCCTCTTCGACGAGCTGGTCGATCGCTACGAGCTGGAGAAGATCAAGACCATCGGCGACGCGTACATGGTCGTGGGCGGCCTGCCGCCCCGCATGGACGACCACGTGGCACGGGTGGCGGAGATGGCCCTGGCGCTGAGCGGTGCCGTGGAGCGCATCGGGCCGACGCCGGGACCGATCGAGTTCCGCATCGGCATCCACACTGGACCCGCCGTGGCCGGCGTGATCGGCGTCAAGAAGTTCATCTACGACGTGTGGGGCGACACCGTCAACCTGGCCAGCCGCATGGAGACGCACAGCGTGCCGGGCCGTATCCAGGTCACGGGCGCCGTGTACGGGCGACTGCGCGATCGGTACCGCTTCGAGGAGCGCGGCACGATCGACGTGCGCGGCAAGGGACCGATGCCGACGTGGTTCCTGCTGGGAAGAGCGGACCAGCCTCAGGCGGCGGCGGAATCCCCGCGCAGCAGCATGCCCGTCTCCTCGGCGGAATAGGGGCGGTCGAAGAGGAAGCCCTGGGCCAGGCTGACGTCCAGCGCCTCCAGCACCGGCCGCTGGTCAGCCCGTTCGACGCCCTCGGCGATCGACTCCAGCTTGAGGGTGCGCGCGATGTCGAGGATGGAACGCACCAGCGCCTGCGCCTCCTCACCGCGACCGAGGCCCTCGATGAAGGCGCGATCGATCTTGAGCACGTCGATGGGGAAGCGCTGCAGGTAGCTGAGCGAGCTGTAGCCGGTGCCGAAGTCGTCGATGGCGATGCGCACGCCCAGCGCTTTCAGCTCCCCGAGGCGGAGGTGGACGGCGGTCTCGTCGCGCACGAGGAGCGACTCGGTGATCTCCAGGGTCAGCGTGCCGGGCGGCAGACCGGAGCGCTGCAGGCTGCGCCGCACGTCCTCGACGATCGAGGTCTGCTGCAGCTGGCGCGGCGAGACGTTCACGTTCAGCAGCAGCTCGGGCCGGCCCAGCTCGATCTGCCAGGCGCGCACCTGGCGGCAGGCCTGTTCGAGCACCCAGCGGCCGATGGAGACGATCAGCCCGCTCTCCTCGGCGATGCCGATGAACTGGTCGGGCAGGAGCAGGCCGCGCGTCGGGTGGTCCCAGCGGACGAGCGCCTCGACACCCACCACGCTGCGGCTGCGCAGGTCGTGGATGGGCTGGTAGAAGACGGCGAACTCGTGGCGCTCGAAGGCTCGCCGCAGCTCCGAGGTGATGGCCACCCGGTTGATGGCCACGTCGCGCATGGCCGGCTCGAAGAGCTGACTACGTCCCTTGCCCATCGACTTGGCCTGGTACATGGCGAAGTCGGCGTTCGCCAGGAGGTCCTCGATCTGGTGCGTGCTTCCCGAGCCGACGGCGATGCCCACGCTGCCGCGGGGCTGGCAGACGACGCCGCCGATCTCCAGCGGCGGGCTGAGCGCCTCCAGCACGCGCTCGGCGACGGCCAGCGCCTCCTGCGGGCCTGGCACCATCTCGAGCAGCACGGCGAACTCGTCGCCGCCGAGGCGCGCCACGGTGTCACCCGGCCGGACCGCCTCGAGCAGGCGGCCGGCGACGCGGCTCAGGAGCTGGTCGCCCGCGGCGTGGCCCAGGCCGTCGTTGACCGTCTTGAAGTCGTCCAGGTCGAGGAAGAGGACGCCGACCTGCGAGTCCTCGCGCGCGGTGCGCGCAAGTGCGTGCCCGACACGGTCCCGGAAGAGGGCCCGGTTGGCGAGGCCGGTGAGCGGGTCATGCAGCGCCTGGTGGCGCAGCTGCTCGTAGAGGCGGGCATTCTCGAGCGCCATGGCCGCCTCGTTGGCCATCGACTGTGCGAGCAGGAGGCGGGCAGGGTCGAATACCATATGGCGGCCGGAGTTGAGCTCGACGAGGCCGATGGTCTGGCCCTTCGCGACCAGCGGCAGCATGGCCGAAACGGCGTTGCCGATCGAGCGCAGGTAGGCCACCTCGCTCGGATCGGCCGCCGGATCGTCGACGTCGACGACGAGGTGCGTCTGCTGCTCGAGCACGCGGCGGGTCTCGGGGTAGTCCGCCAGCGAATAGGTCTCCTCGATGGCCGCCCTTCGCTCCGGCGGGTAGTAGCCGTAGGTCGCGACCAGGCTCTGCTCACGGTCCCAGTAGCTGATGGCGCACTCGTCCGAGCCGGTCGCCCGGGCGATGTGGCGAGCGATCAGATCGCCCACCTGGCGGCTGTCCATGGTCTGGGCGAGTTCGCTGGACATGGCCAGGACCAGCCCGAGATCGCCGGCCGAGCGCCGCGTGCGTGCGCGTGACGGGTCGGCCCCCCTGTGTGTCGACGGCATGCACCGGATGATTGCATCAGCGCCTCGTGTCCCGAAGCACCCAGTAGTACCGCCGCTGGAACGCCAATCGGACGCCATCCGGCGGCCGCGGTCGGCGCGATCAGGGCCTGGCTGTTTCGTCCTCGGCGTGGGTCGCCCAGCCGCCGGCCCGTGGCGCCGTCGGTGCCTAGCGCCGCCCGGCGCCGGTCGGCGCGAGTGCCTCCTCGATGTCCGACATCGCCTCGAAGTGGTCGACCGTGGCGTCCTCGAGGATGTCGGTCAGACCAGGCACGAAGTAGGGCTCTTCCCAGTCCGCGCCGACGGCCGACTGGAGTGCCTGGAGATCCTGCCAGATGGTGACCGCGATGAGCTCCTCGCGCCCGTCGTCGCCGAGCCGGCGCCCGACGTGGATGGAGACCAGCCCAGGCCGGCTGGCGGCCCGGCGCCGGGCAGTCTGGCGCGCGAACTCCATGGCCTGCTCTTCCTTGCCCGGCCGGATGCGCGCTCGATAGACGCGGAGAAGCGTGGTCATCCCTCTGAGCCGAAAGCCCCCGTGACGGTGGGTGACGGTCGACGTGAAGCGCATGGTCGGCTCCCGGCCGCCTCGCGTCAAGTCTGTTGCGGCAGGTACCTTGGTCCTCGCCTCAGGCCAACGTCAGTTCGGCGGCCGCCTGCATCGCGCGCAGGCGCGCGTAGCCGGGCTTGATCAGCTCGTTGATGATGCGCAGCCGCCCGTCGAAGGGCCAGAAGGCACTCTTCATGGCGTTCAGCGTGAGCCACTCCATCTCGTCCAGACCGAAGCCGAAGGCGCGCGCCATGTTGCCGAACTCTTCGCTCAGGGTGATGCCGCTCATGAGCCGGTTGTCGGTGTTGAGGGTGACCCGAAAGCGGAGGCGGCGGAGCAGCTCGATGGGGTGCTCCTCGATCGAGGCCACGGCCCCCGTGTCGACGTTGGACGAGGGGCACATCTCCAGAGGAACCCGGCGGTCGCGCACGTAGCTCGCCAACCGTCCGAGCGACACGCGCCCGTCGGGGCGGATGGTGATGTCGTCCACCAGCCGCACGCCGTGTCCGAGTCGCGCTGCGCCGCAGATCTGGAGCGCCTCCCAGATGCTGGGCAGGCCGAAGCCCTCACCGGCATGGATGGTGAAGTGGAAGTTCTCGCGTGCGATGAGGCGGAAGGCGTCGAGGTGCTTCGAGGGCGGGTAGCCGGCCTCCGGGCCGGCGATGTCGAAGCCGACCACGCCCTCGTCACGGTGGCGGACGGCGAGCTCGGCGATCTCCAGCGAGCGCTCCGCCTGCCGCATGGCGGTGACCAGGAAGCCGACGGTGACGCCGCTGCGCGCGGCCCCCTCGCGGAAGCCCTCGAGGATAGCCTCGACCACCTCGTCCAGCCCGAGGCCCGACTGGGTCGAGAGCTCCGGGGCATAGCGCACTTCCGCGTAGACGACGCCGTCGGCGGCGAGGTCCTCGGCGCACTCGCGGGCCACGCGCGTGAGGGCCTCGCGCGTCTGCAGCAGGGCCACCGTGTGCGCGAAGCCCTCGAGGTAGAGCGGCAGGCTCCTGCCCTCGGCACCCCGCTTGAACCAGGCCGCCAGCTCGGTCGGGTCGGTCGTGGGCAGCTGCTGGTAGCCGATCCCGCGCGCGAGCTCGACGACGGTCTCGGGCCGCAACCCTCCGTCGAGGTGGTCGTGCAGGAGCACCTTCGGTGCCTGCCGGATGACCTCGCTGTCAAGGACCCGTCCGGTCCCGGATCCGCTGACGGTCACGGCGTCTGATCCCTCATGCGCGGATTGTCGCGCCTGCCGGACCTCTGCGCCGCTGAGGAGCGGGCGGGCACTCGATGGCGAGGCCCACGGCTCACCGGTTGGCGATGACGCGGCGCGTGCATCGGCCCCTTACGGGGCCTTCCCGGATGGACCGGGCGGGCAGGTGCAACGCACCTGTTAGAAGACTGGCGACCCCCCGGCGGCGCCGGCCGCCGACACGTGCCACGATAGGCCGGACACGACCCGAGAGGGGAGGACCCGACCCATGAACCTGATCGACTCGATGCTCGAGCGGGCCGGACTGCGCCAGCGCCGCCGCGGACCCCGCCTCGAGCTGCCAGACTGGCTCGACGGACGGCGGCGGCGCGGTCCGGAGCTGGCCTTGCCGCGCGCCGATGTACGGCAGATCGGCAAGGATGCGGCCCAGGCCATCCGCGAGGCGACGGCGGCGCTCCAAGAGGCCACCGCGACGGTGCGCGAATCCGCCGACCACGCCGCGCTGCGCGCTGGTGGGGCCGCCCGCGACGTCGCGCAGGACACCGCACGCGTCGGCTCGGACGTGAGCGAGCGGCTGCGCGAGATCGCGCCGGTCATCGCGGCCGAGGTGATCGCCCTGGTGCGGGAGGCACGCCAGGCGGCCGCCGACGCCGGCGAGCAGGCCGGCAGCCTGGCCACCGATGCCGGCCGCCAGGCGACCAAGTCGACGAAACGGGCCGCGCGCGAAGCGGCCAAGGCCGGTAAGGAGGCAGCCATGGCTACCAAGGGCGCCGCCGAGGAGATCACCAAGGCGCTCCGCGAGGCCGAGCTGCCGACCCGCCGCAAGCGCGGCCGAGGCCGCCTCATGGTGCTCGGCGGGCTGGTCGCGGCCGGCGCCGCCGCGTACTTCTACGACGCCGAGCAGGGTGCCCGCCGCCGGGCCGAGTTCAAGGAGCGCTTCGACCGGCTGGCCGGCCAGGCCCGGCAGGCAGCCGATTCGGCGCTGGCCGAGATCCGAGCGCGCGGAGAGGCGATCGGCGGCGAGATCGGCCGCCCGACCGTGGCGGGGATGACGGATCCGCAGCCGGCTGCCTCGCCGGCCGGGGAACCGGAACCGGTGGCAGCGCCGGCATCCGAACCGATGCTCGTCTCGGGCAACGGCTCCGAGTCGCCCGGCGACCGGTCCTAGTCCGGCGAGGGCCTCAACCGAAGAGGGAGCGCACGGCCTCCCGGAAGACCTCCGTGTGCCGGTCCACGTCCGCCTCCGTGGTGGCCGGTGACATGAGCGCCATGTTGTGGAAGGGCGTCAGCAGGATGCCCCGGTTCATGGCGAAGAGGTGCAGGTAGCGCTCGAGCTCGAAGTCCATGGCCGAGGCCGCCCCGCCGCCATTGCGTGGGGGCTGCGGGGAGAAGTGGTACTCGGCGCGGCAGCCCAGGCGCGTCACGTGCCACGGTACGCCGTGGTCGGCCAGGACCTCGTTGACGCCCGCCTCCCAGCGCTCCGCGAGGGGGATCATGCGCGCATAGGCCGCGTCGGTCAGCACCTCGGCCAGCGTGGCCCGGATGGCGGCCAGTGAGAGCGCGTAGCCGGCCAGCGTGCCGCCGATGCCGCCGACGTCCGCCTCCTCCAGCGAGCTGTGCGCCACGATGCGATCGGCCACGTCCTGCGTGAAGCCGTAGGTGCCCGCTGGCAGGCCGCCGGCGATGGGCTTGCCCACGACCAGGAAGTCGGGCGACAGCCCCTGCGCGCGGGTATAGCCGCCGGGCCCGGCGCAGAGCGTGTGCGTCTCGTCGATCACCAGCAGCGTGCCGGTGCGCCGCGTCATCTCCCGCAGGGCCTCGTGGTAGCCGTCGTCCGGCAGCACGATGCCGATGTTCGTGAGCGCCGGCTCGGCCAGCACGCAGGCGACGTCGCCCTCGGCCAGGGCAGCCTCCAGGGCGGGGAGATCGTTGAACTCGACCACGCGCGTCGTCACGGCCGGGTCCACGGGCGGCCCGATGCTGCCGTGCCGGGCCACCACGCCGCCCGCGGCATCGAGCGTCGCGAAGGTCTCGTCGACGGTGCCGTGGTAACAACCGTTGAAGACGAGGATGCGCGGCCGGCCGGTGATCTCGCGGGCCAGGCGGATGACGAAGCGGTTGGCGTCGGTGGCCGAGAGCGTGAACTGCCAGTAGGGCAGGCCGAAGCGCGCCGCGAGCGCCTCACCCGCCGCCGCGGCGTCCTCGGTCGGCAGCATGTGGGTGATGCCCCTGGGCAGCTGGCGGCGGATGGCCTCGAGGGTGACCTCCGGCGCGTGACCGGTCATGGCACCGGTGTCGCCCAGGCAGAAGTCGATGTAGTCGTGCCCATCGAGGCAGCGGAAGTGGGCCCCCGAGGCCTCGGCCACGTAGGGCGGGTGGTCGCCGGCCCACTTGACCATCCAGTTCATGGGCACACCGGCCAGAAGCGAGCGACGGGCTCGCTCGTGCTGCTGCCCGGAGCGCGGGTGGGCCTCGATGAAGCGGCGCCGCTCCTCGGCCATCAGCGCGGCCAGGCGGCCCCGATCGACGGACGAGGGCGCGGCGTGGCGCCGGGTCATGCCCGCACGGGAAGACGGCGCTGGCTGCACGGCGGCATCATCGCCGCTGCCCGGGCGGGGCGCAATCTCCGACGGTGGGCCGTCAGTGGCCCCCCCGACGCCTCTGCCTACCGGCCGGCCGGCTCCGCGCGGCGGAGGCGCACGACGAGGAAGCCGATGGCGGCCGCCACGAGGCCCAGCAGCCCACCGATGATCGGCACCGGCACGCTCTGCGCAGCTGCCGCGTCGGAGCCCGGGCCGCCCTGCTCGAAGGGGGGCGTCTGCGGCGCCCCGAAGATCGCCTTCAGCTGGTCGAGCGTGGCCTGATCGACGCTCATCTGCTGGCACGGCTCCGTCGCCAGTCGACCGTTGGCGTCGCGCCGGGCGACCACGACCCAGGCTTGGCCCGGGCCGGCCATCCAGTCGATCGATGAGACGGCGCCCGGCGTGGCCTTGCCGCCCGAGACCACCACCTGGTCCCGGGCCGCGTTGCCCTGGTACCACTGCTCGACAACCATGCGCGTCCCGCCGGGCTCCTCCCCGAGGACCGTGCCGGCGAAGACGACCGCATCGCCCTGTGCGCGCACCGCGGTCAGGTCGAGTGGCATGCACGAGGCCTGGGCCACGCGCGCCAGGCCCGGCGCGAGGAGCGCCGCACCAAGCAGCGCGAGGACGAGGATGGCGCGCAACGGGGCCGGCAAGGGACGGCCGCGCGGGGCGGTGGAGAAGACCGGCCGCAACGCACCGAGGCTGCGCGGTTCGAGGCTGACGGTGCCGTCCATGTGGGACCTCCGGGCTGCTCGCTGGCTGGGCGGCAGACGACGTCGCGCGCGTACGGGTTCCGTCCCGCGCGAGCAGGAGTCCAGCCGATGGCACGCCGCCCGCATCGTCCATCTGCGTGATGCGCTGCCGCCGGCGCGGTCCCATGCTGGACCGGTCGCAGCGCGACGTCACGCCTCGAGGTCACCAACCCCGCATGCAGACCCAGACCGCCCCCACGTTCCTGCGGGCGCACGAGATCGCCATGGCCAGCACGACGGCCAGGCGACCGCCCGACCTCGGCCCGCTCGAGGCGCTTCTGCGCGGCCGGCAGGCGACCGCTCAGGAGCTGGTGCGCGCGGTCGATGGTCACCCGGGCCTGCGGGCGCGCATGGTGCGCCTGGCCCGCTCCCAGCCGTTCGGCGCGACCGGCCGCATCTCCATGCGCGCCGCAGCCGAGTTTCTGGGTCTGACGCTCTTCCGCCAGTTGGCGCTGACATCCGTGCTCCATGAGCACGCCGAAGAGGTGGCGCCACGGCTGAGCCTCGCCGAGGCGAAGCTGCTCTCGGACAGCATCCGCGTGGCGGTCATCGCGCGCAGCCTGGCACTCGAGACGAGGCTGGCCGACCCGAACACGGCATTCGCGGCCGGCCTGATCCACGACATCGGCAGGCTGCAATTGCTGCATGCCTTGGGCACGCCATACGCGCTCTACATCTTCGAGGAGCCCTCGCCGGCCGATGAGCTGCGCGACGAGGTCGCCATGGCCGGCACCCACCACCAGGAGGTGGGCAGCTTCACCTGCCATGACTGGGGCGTGCCGGCCCAGTTGGCACGCGTGGTGGAGGACCACCACGATGGTGCGACCGAGGCGCTCTCGACGCTCGTGTGGACCGGCGCCCGGCTGCTGCGTGCCTCCCACCGCGAGGCACCGGAGGCCCTCGAGGCCGGCGAGGCTGCCGAGCGGGCGCTGGCCCACCTCGGCATCGGCCCGGAACGCTGGCGCCGCCTGCACGAGCTCGCGCACGGCCAGTGCGCCGACATCTTCCTGCGCTTCGGCAGCCTGACCACCTGAGTCGCGGGCGAGCGCGGGCGGCGCCCGCGCTCCGTACCATGGGCCGGTGACGCCCACCGCTGCCTTCCCGCGCGACTTCCTGTGGGGCGCGGCCACGGCCGCCTACCAGATCGAGGGCGCCGTGGCGGAGGATGGCCGGGGCGAGTCGATCTGGGACCGCTTCAGCCACACGCCGGGACGCATCGCCGCCGGCGACACGGGCGATGTCGCCTGCGACCACTACCACCGCTGGCGCGAGGACGTGGCCCTGATGGCTGCACTCCGCCTGCGCAGCTACCGCTTCTCGATCGCCTGGCCGCGCATCCAGCCCTCGGGCCGCGGGAGGCCGAACGCGCGCGGCCTCGACTTCTACGCCCGGCTCGTCGATGCCCTGCTGGCGGCGGGCATCGCGCCCATGGCCACGCTCTACCACTGGGACCTGCCGCAGGCGCTGCAGGACCAGGGAGGATGGGCCGACCGCGACACCGTGGAACGCTTCGCTGACTACGCCGGTCTCGTCGCCGAGGCGCTGGGCGACCGGGTCGCGCTGTGGGTGACCCATAACGAACCGTGGGTGGTAGCCGCGCTGGGCCACGAACAGGGGGTCCACGCGCCCGGCCTGCGCGACCTGCGCACCTCGCTCGTGGTGGGCCACCACCTGCTGCTCTCGCACGGCCGTGCCGCCGAGCGCCTGCGCGAGCTGGGCGTGCGCGGCCCGGTCGGCATCGCGCTCAGTCTTCACCCGACGCACGCGGCGACCGAGCGCGAGGAGGACGTGCTCGCGGCGCGGCTCTCGGAGGCGTTCACGAACGGCTGGTACCTCGAGCCACTGCTGCGGGGCCGCTACCCGCAGCAGCTCGCGGCGCGCTTCGCCGAGCGGGTGGGTGAGCCCGACTGGGTCCGGCCCGGCGACCTCCAGGTCATCCAGGCGCCACTCGACTTCCTGGGCGTGAACTACTACTTCCGGCGCGTGGTGCGCGCGGATGCCGCCGCCCCGCTCGGCTTCCGCGAGGTGGAGCCGCCGGCCGGCGCGCAGCGCACGGTGATGGGCTGGGAGGTCTACCCGCGGAGCCTGACCGAGCTGCTCACCGGCCTGCGTGATGCGTATGGCCCGCTGCCGCTCTACGTGACCGAGAACGGCGCCGCTTTCGAGGACCGCGTCGCGGCCGACGGGTCGGTCCACGACGCCGAGCGGGTCTCGTACCTGCAGCGCCACCTGGATGCTGCTGCCGAGGCGATCGCCGCCGGCGTGGACCTGCGCGGCTACTTCGTCTGGTCGCTGCTCGACAACTTCGAGTGGGCCATGGGCTACGGACCGCGCTTCGGCATCACGTACGTGGACTACGCCACGCAGCGGCGCATCCCCAAGCAGAGCGCGCGCTGGTATGCGCGCGTCATCGAAACCGGTGGTCCACCCGAGGGGTGAGTCGCCGCGCCGGGACGGCTCGGGCGTCGCGCGCCGTCAGAAGGGGAAGCGCGCCCGGACCTGCTCGGTGATGGTGGGTCCGCTGGCCAGCACGGCGTAGCGCGTCCAGGCCAGGATGCAGACGCGGCAGACGCTCGGTCCGTCGCCCACCACCAACCGACCGACGGCGCCGCAGCGCGCGCAGTGCTCGGTCAGACCGACCTCGGCGTGATGGGCAGGCCGGCCTGCTGCCGGCCGCTGGGCGTCCATGGTCGGAAGGATGCACGGCCGACCCGGGCGCGATGCATCGGCGGCCGGGTAGACCGTTGCACCTGGCTTGCAGCTGGGATCAGGGACCCCAGCGTGGGCCTAGACTGGCCGGGTGCGCCAGCATCCCGTCGAGCTGATCCTCGCGCGCAACCTGGCCGCGCGCCTGGCGATGCCAACGCTGCTCGTCGACGGTCGCGGCGAGCTGCTTTACGCGAACCGGCCCGCGGAGGACCTGCTGGGCCAGGCGGGCGTCGGGCCCGACCGCGTGCGGCGCCTGGCGGAGCGCGTCAGCAGCCTCGATCCGCACGACCCAGACGAGCAGCCGATCGTGCTGGCCGAGATGCCGGGCACCGTCGCCCTGCAGCGCGGCCGGCCGACCCACCGCGAGATCCACGTCGTCGATGTCGCCGGCCGCGACCGTCACGTGAGCGTCACGGCCATCCCCATCGAGCTGCCGGCACGGGAGATCGTGGGCGCCCTGATCATGTTCTGGGAGGTCGACTGAAGACCGCCGGCCCGCGCGAGCGCGTCGTCGTCACTCGGCGCAGCAGGAGAGGCGGCGCACGTCCCGGCTGAAGGCGAGGGCGCCGATCTTGAGCGCCTCGCTCATGGTCGGGTAGACGTGCACCAGGTCGACCAGGTCGGGCAGCTTCGCACCGAAGCGCAGCGCCATGGCTGCCTCGCCGATGACCTCATGGGCACTCTCGCCGATCATGTGCACTCCGAGCACCCGCTCGTCGATGGTCGAGGCCACGATCTTGACCACACCCTCGGCCCGGTGGATGGCCGCTGCGCGCGGCACGAGGGCAAGCGGCGTGGTGGTGGTCACCGCCGGCAGTCGCCGGGAGCGCACCTGGGCCTCGGTCAGGCCGACGCTGGCTACGGGAGGGTCGCTGAAGACGGCCCGCGGGACGACCGTGGGGTCGAAGCGCCGGCCGGCGCCGCCCAGGGCGTTCTCGGCCGCGATGCGACCTTGCCGCGCGCCCACCGGCGTGGCGGCCTGCGAGCCGTGCTGGCTGCCGATCACGTCGCCGGCGGCGAAGACGTGACGCTGTGACGTGCGCAGCTCGGCGTCGACCGCGACGCTGCCGTCGGCCAGCTGCTGCACGCCGGCACGCGCCAGGGCCAGGCCGGCCGTGGCCGGCGTCCGTCCGGCGGCCACGAGCAGGCGTTCGGCGCGCAGCGTACGTGGGCCGCCGGTGCTCTCCAGTTCGAGCTCCAGCGCCGTCTCGTCGCCGGCGACGTTCAGCGGCCGCACGCCGGTCTCGATGGCGATGCCCTCGGCGGCCAGGGCATCGGCCAGCAGGGCCGCGAGCTCCGGCTCGTGCTCGGGCAGCAGGCGATCGCCGCGCACCACGAGCGTGACTCGGCAGCCCAGGCGGGCGAAGAGCTGGCCGAGCTCGACCGCCACGTAGCCGCCGCCCAGCACGATGAGCGACTCGGGCAGCCGGGCGAGGCGGCCGGGCTCGTCGGCGTCGAGCAGGTCGCTGGTCAGGTACGGCGTTCCCGCCAGGCCGGGCAGGTCGGGCAGGCTCGGCGCGCTGCCGGTGGCGATGAGGAGATGGTCCGCCTCGAGCAGCCGCTCGCCGTCCGGTCGAGCGACGGAGATCCGGTGGCCGTCCTCGAAGCGGGCCTCGCCCTCGATCAGCTCCAGCCGCTCGAGGCCCTCGGCCACGGCGCCGTAACGATCGTGGCGATAGGCGTGCACGACCTCGTCCTTCTGGGCCAGCAGCGCAGCCAGGTCGACCGCCGGGGGCGCGGGCGCGATGCCGGGGAAGCGCGGATGCATCGCGGCGTGGATCTGGCGTGCGGCCTCGAGCAGGTTCTTGGAGGGGAGGCAGCCGCGGTTGGCGCAGGTCCCACCGAGCGTCCGTCGCTCGACCATGCCGATGCGCGCGCCGAGCTCGTGTGCGCGGATGGCGGCAGCGAAGGCGGTCGAGCCCGCACCGAGCACGAGCAGGTCGTAGCGGTTAGCCATGGCACCTACTCCCTTGATGCCCCCCGGCGGACGATCATAGGCCCGCTCGCCGACGGGCCGCGCACCTGCCCGGGCTTGGCCGGCCAGGCAACTTGTTCGCGGGGCGCTGGACCCGGCGCGCTAGACTCACGCTCGGTGCCGGCCCGAGCACCGATCATCTGCCCGAAGGAGTCCGTGGAAGCCCAGGCAGGTCGCGGGGAACCAGATTTCCGGGCGCTGTTCGAGTCGGCGCCGGGGCTCTTCCTCGTGCTGCTCCCGGATCTGACCATCGTGGCCGTCAGCGACGCCTACCTGCGGGCGACCATGACGCGCCGCGAGGGGATCCTCGGCCGCGGCATCTTCGACGTCTTCCCGGACAATCCCGACGACCCCGCAGCGACCGGTGAGCGCAACCTGCGCGCCTCGCTCGACCGGGTGCGCGCGGAGCTGGTGGCCGACACGATGGCCGTACAGAAGTACGACATCCGCCGGCCGGAGGCCGAAGGCGGCGGGTTCGAGGAGCGCTACTGGAGCCCGGTCAACTCGCCCGTGCTCGATGAGCGCGGCCGGCTGGCCTACATCATCCATCGCGTGGAAGACGTGACTGAGTTCGTGCGACTGCGGCAGCTCGAGAGCGAGCAGGCGCGCATCACCGAGGAGCTCCGCACCCGCACACGCGAGATGGAGGCGGAGATCTACCTTCGGGCGCAGGAGGTGGCCGAAGCCAACCGCCGGCTCAGGGCCGTCAGCCAGGCCAAGAGCGACTTCCTGGCCAACATGAGCCACGAGCTGCGCACGCCGCTCAGCGCCATCCTCGGCTTCACGGAGCTGATGAAGAGCGAACGCCGCGAGGGCGAGCACATCGTCGTGCCCGAGGAGTGGGTCGACTACGTCCACCGGGGTGCCGGCCAGGTGCTCGACCTGATCAACGATGTGCTCGACCTGGCCAAAGTCGAGGCGGGTCGCCTCGAGCTGGTCCGTGAGCCGGTCGACCTGGCACGGCTGGTGAGCGAGGCCATCGCGGAGTTGCGCCCACTCGCCGAGCGCAAGCGCCTGCGGCTGGTGGCCCCGGCCGAGCCACGCACGGCAGTCGTCGATCGCGGGCGGCTGCGCCAGGTACTCAACAATCTGCTCTCCAATGCCATCAAGTTCACACCCGACGGCGGTCAGGTCCGGGTCGGCGTGGAGCCGCGCGGCGAGGAGGTGGCCATCTCCGTCGTCGACACCGGTGTGGGCATCGCGCCTGAGGATCTGCCGCTCGTGTTCGAGGAGTTCCGCCAGGTGGGCGACCATGAGGCGCGTCGCACTGGCACCGGCCTCGGGCTGGCTCTCACGCGGCGGCTGGTGGAGGCCCATGGCGGGCACATCGAGGTCGCGTCGACGCCCGGGCAGGGATCGACGTTCACGGTCGTCCTGCCGCGTCACGGCCAGCCGGCGCCGGCCCTCGCGCCGCTGCCTGCGGCGGGCGCCGGGGTCGGCCGCGGCGCGATGGGCGCCGGCGACGTGCTGGTCATCGAGGACGACCCCGGTGTGGCCGCCCTGTTGCGCACCTACCTCGAGTCCGACGGCCATCAGGTGCGTGTGGCCCACGACGGCGAGACCGGCCTGGCGGAAGCGGAGGCGCGTCCGCCAGGGGCCATCGTGCTTGACATCGTGCTGCCGGGCATCGACGGCTGGGAGGTGCTCAACCGCCTCAAGGCCGACGCTCGTCTGCGGGACGTGCCGGTCATCATCGTCACCGCGCGTGACTCGGAGCGCCTGGGGCTGGCGGTCGGCGCGGTCGACTATCTGGTCAAGCCGGTGGAGCGATCCGTCCTGCTTGAGCGGCTGGCTCGCTACACCTTCACCACCAAGGTGCGCCAGCGGCCGGTGCGCGTGCTGGCCGTGGACGACGATCCCGTGGCGCTGGAGTTGGTCGACGGCGCGCTCAGCCCGGAGGGCTTCCAGGTCGTCCGCGCGGGGGGCGGGCGCGAGGCGGTCGATATCGTCCGGGGCGACTCGATCGACCTGGTCATCTGCGACCTGGTGATGCCCGACTTCGACGGCTTCGACGTCGTCGCCGCGCTGCAGGGGGACCAGCGTTCACGCGGCATCCCGATCCTGATCCTGACCGGACACGACCTGACGGCGGCCGAGAAGGAGCGTCTCGACGGCCAGATCCTGGGCGTGCTGGGCAAGGGCGACGCGGCTCGCGCCGGACTCCAGGAGTGGCTGGCCCGGGTCTGCCCGCTGGCGTAGCCGCCGCCGCCCGACGCGCAGCGGTCAGCCGGTGAGCCCGTGCTCCACGGCGTAGAGAGCGGCCTGCGTACGCGACTCGAGGCCGAGCTTGCCCAGGATGTTCGAGACGTACGTCCGGGCGGTCCGCTCGGTGATCGAGAGCGCGGCGCCGATCTCCTTGTTCGAGAGGCCGCGGCCCAGCAGGCGCATCACGTCGCGCTCGCGCTCGGTCAGCGGCTCGACCGGATCGGATGCGGCCGGGCGTGCGCGGAGCCGTTCGGCGAGCAGCCGCGCCACAGCCGGGTCGAGGTGCACCTCCCCGTGGTAGGCGGCACGCACCGCGGCGGCCACCTCGTCGGCCTCGGCATCCTTGAGCACGTAGCCCGACGCCCCGGCCTCGAGCGCGGCGGTGATCTTCTCCTCCTCCAGGAAGGAGGTCATGGTCACGATCTCGATGGCGGGTGACTCGGCCTTGATGCGAGCGATGGCCGTGAGGCCGTCCATGCGCGGCATGAGCAGGTCCATCAGCATCACGTGGGGCTGCAGCCGGCGCGCCATCGCCACCGCCTCCGAGCCGTCGGCGGCTTCGCCCACCACCTCGATGTCGTCGAGCAGCTCGAAGAAGGTACGCAGGCCGGTGCGCACCACCCGGTGGTCGTCCACCAGCAGGACGCGGATGCGCTCATCGGCAGGCTCGGCGGGGCCGCTTCGTTCGTTGCTCATGGCTTGCCGAGTCTACGTGCCGCTCCGCGGCGCCGCGGGGCCGTCATGGGCGCGGGCCCGCCTCGGCCGCCTTTGCCGCCGCCGGCAGGAGCGCCGGCTGGGGCCCGGAGCGGCACGTCGATGCTGACGGATGTGCCGCCTCCGGGTCGTGAGTCGACCCGCAGGCTGCCGCCGACCTGCTCCGCGCGGGTGCGCATCGCCGCCAGACCCAGGTGTCCCGCCGGCACCGCCCCGGGGTCGAAGCCGCAGCCGTCGTCGCTGACCACGAGTCGTACGCCCGCCTCGGTGGCGGCCAGGCTCAGCCAGGCTTCCCCGGCGGCGGCGTGCTTGACGATGTTGTGCAGCGCCTCCTGGGCGATACGGAAGAGGGCATCCTCCATCTCCGGCGACAGTCGCCGGCCGTCGAGCTGCGCCTCGACCACGACGGGCAGCCCGATGCGCCGCTGGATGGCCGCGGCGTGCGTCCGAAGCGCCTGCTCGAGACCCTCCTGGCGCAGCGCGCCCGGCTGCAGCTCGAAGATGAGCGAGCGCATCTCCGCCAGGGCCGCCCGCTCGAGCTCCTGCAGCTCGGCCAGGCGGGGCGGGACCGCGGCCGGGTCGCGCTCGAGCAGCAGGCCGATGCTGCGCGTCAACAGGGTCATCGAGAAGAGCGTCTGGGTGACCGAGTCGTGCAGCTCGCGCGCCAGGTGCGTGCGCTCCTCGCTGGAGGCGATCTCGGCGGCCTGACGGCGCAGCTCGGCCTCCAGCGCCTCGCGTTCGGTGATGTCCCGGGCGGAGCCGTGGATGCCGGCGAAGCGGCCATCGCGGCCGGTCATGCCCGTGGCGTTGACCTCGACACGGGTCGTGCCACCGTCCGCTCGATGCAATGCGAAGCGGTGGACCTGGTGCGACCCGGGACGCTCCACGAAGGCCTGCCAGGCGGCGCCGGCATCGGGGAAGGTGCTCATGTCGATGAGCGCCGAGAAGTGACGGCCGACCAGGTCGACCGGCAGCCAGCCGAGCAGCCGCTCGACCGAGTCTGAGACGTAGCTGTAGATGCCCTCGGCGTCGGTGGCGAAGACGATGTCGGGTGAGGACTCGACGAGAAAGCGGTAACGCGCCTCCGACTGGCGCAGGCGCTCGTAGAGGCGGGCGTTGACGAGCGCCGCTGCGGCGTGGTCGGCCAGCGAGCGCACCAGAGCCACGTCGCGCTCGCCGAAGGCGTCCCGCCCCTGTGAGAAGGCACCCAGCGCGCCGAAGACCATCTCACCCACCACCAGCGGCGCGGCGACCATGGAGCGGATGTCGACCTCCGACACGACCCGGTCGGCGGCGCTCGCGTGGGCGAAGCTGGCGTCGTTGGGGTAGTCGCCCGTCACCTGCACGCTGCGCTCCGCGACCGCCTTGCCGAAGAGGCCCTCGCCCGGGCGGAGGGCGAGCTTGCGCACCCAGCGGCGCGCGGCGGGTGAGAGCCCCGCCTCGTGCGCGATGCGCAGGCGCCCGGTCTCCTCGTCGAGCAGGTAGGCCAGCGCGCCGTCGGCCGCGAGGAGGCGTGCCAACTCCATGACCGCGTTGCCGAGCAGCTCCGCTGCGGGAGGCTCGACCGCCGCGTGGAAGGCGCCGGTCGCTGACGGTCTGGCCACGGCCGCCAGAGCATAGGACCCACGCGGCCGGCCGGTGCGGCGGTCCGGCGCGGGAGCAGTGACGGCCTGGACATCTGTCCAGTGCCGGCCCGTCATTCGTCGACTCCGGGCCCGCATCGCGGTCCATATCGCCGCGCCCGGCACCGCCGCATCGTGGCTGCATCGAACAGGCACAGGGACACGACGATGCAGCGCAACCGATTCCTCTCCCTCCTTCTCTCCGCGGCGGTCCTGCTGGCCGCGGCGCCCACCGCCGCCGCCAGCCTGGCTCCCGCGGTCAGCTCGACCGTGAACCGCGCCTCGATGGCGCTCGAGACGAGCTACTACCTGCGCACCCGCCTCAGCTACTACGCGGGCACCATCGCCGCCACGGAGACGATCCGCATCCGGAATCTCTCCGGGCTGGCCATCAGCAAGATCAATCTCTCGGTCCTGCCGCGGGCCTTCGGCGAGCTCGCCTCTATCGGCGGCTACAGCGTCGACGGCAGGGTCGTCAGCGCCGCCTGGACCAACAATGCCAACCTGGAGCTCCAGCTCGGGCGCGACCTGCCGCCGGGCGAGTACGCCACGGTCCGCCTCTCGTTCACGTTGCGGCCCAGCAGCCGCATCGGCACCTCGCTCGACGCGAGGCTGTCAAAGGCCAACGGCATCATGCAGGTGAGCCACTGGTTCCCGATCGTCTCCAGCGGGCACGGCATGCGCTACCCCGGTGACTCGCAGTACACGCGCACCGCCCGCCGCATCCGCCTCGAGCTGACCACGGACTCGTCGGCGGTGCGCATCGCCGCGCCGGGTCGCCGCGTCAGCAGCTCGGGTACCTACCACGTCTACGAGCTGGAGTACGCGCGGGACTTCGCCTTCGGCGCCAGCCCGCTCTACCGCTCGGTGAGCGGCGCGGCTGGCGGCGTGAGCATCAACGCCTACTACACCTCGGGCAACGGCCCGAAGGCACTCGAGTACGCCAAGGCCGTGCTGGTCCGCTTCGAGTCGGCCTACGGCGAGTACCAGTGGCCGCGCTTCGTGATCGCTCAGACCGGCCGGGCGTCGTCGGGCAACGAGTACCCGGGCATCGTCTTCCTGGGCGGTCCGCTCTTCTCGAGCCTGAGCACCATCGCGCACGAGACGGCGCACCAGTGGTGGTACGGCATGGCCGGCAACGACCAGCTGCGCGAGCCCTGGCTGGACGAGGGTCTGGCCGAGTTCAGCGCCGACCACTTCTACGGCGGCTTCAGCAGCTACGCCTCGAGCCGGCCTGTGAACAGCTCGATCTACGAGTTCCCGAACATCCCGGCGCCCGAGACGAGCGACGACCCGGACAGCTACGACCAGACCGTCTACTTCAAGGCCTCGCGCTTCGTTAACGCGCTCCGGCTGCAGATGGGCAACGCTCGCTTCTTCGATGCCATGCGCTCGCTCTTCGCGGCCAATCGGAACGGCGTCATCACCACGCGGGAGTTCTACGAGACGATGGCCCGCTACGGGGCATCGAGGACCTACATGAGCTTCTACATCCGGCTCTAGGACCGATCCAGGCAGTCAGCCCGGCCCCCTGACGGGCCGGGCGTTGCCGTGTTCGGGCGATGTCAGTCCCCGGTCGGGCCGAGCCTCCGAGCCAGGGAGCCGGTCCGGTCGAGCAGCCAGAGCGCCCCAGCGCCGCGCCCGGCCTGGCGAACCGGCCATGAGCCTGGGTCGTCGATGCCCGCCGATGTACCGTCGAGCGTACGATCGAGCCATGAGACGTAGCCCGCGAGCGTTCGCCTGGGCGGCGCCACCCCGCGATCGGACCATCCGGGGATTGGCCCTGGGCGTCCCATCACTTGCAGCCGGAACAGTCGTCGTGGCCAGTCTCCAGGGCTCGCCGTTCGCGATCAGCGACGCCTCGCTGGTTTACCTTGTGCCCGTCGTCTTGGCCGGCATCGTGGGCGGCACGTGGGCCGCCATGGCGACCGCGGTGGGTGCCTTCCTAACGTACGACCTGCTCTTCATCGAGCCGCGCCTGACGGTCACCATCGATGACCCCAAGGAGTGGCTAGAACTCCTGCTCTTCCTTTTCGTCGCGGTCGCCATCGGCCGCTTGGCGGGTTTGCAGGGCGAGCGGGCCCGCGAAGCCGCACAGCGGGCCCATGAGGCGCAGGCGCTCTTCGCGATCAGCCGGATCCTGGCGACCACACCGAGGCTGGAGGAGGCCGCCCCGCCCATCGTTGAGCGGCTTGTGCAAGACGCCGGCGTGGACCGCGTCTGGATCTCACTCGAGCACGGCGGGAGGGAGCGCATCGTTGCCGACAGCCATCGCGGCCTGCCGCGCCCCGGCGCTGCGTCGGTCTGGAGCCTCACTCGGACGCCTGGCGACCTGCCCGCTGCGTGGGTCCGGCTCCACCTGGGCCACGACAAGCGACGTGGCCGGACCGTGCCAGACGACATGGCCGCCTTCCGCGTGGGGATGGAGTCGGGCGGCCAGCACCTCGGCTACCTCTATGCAGCGCGCGACCGGAAGAAGGATCTGCCTGCGCGCGAGCAGACGCGCCTGCTGGCGTTGGCCGGCGACCAGGTCGCGCTGGCCCTACGACGCGAGCATCTGGCGCGAGAGGCCACCGAGGCCGAGATCATGCGCCGCAGCGACGCGCTCAAGACGGCACTGCTCGACTCGGTATCGCATGACTTTCGCACGCCGCTCGCGAGCATCCGTGCCGCGGCCGGCGGCCTGACGGACCCGACGGCGCCTGTCTCATCCGATGTCGCGCGGTCCGTGGGAAGGACCATCGAGGCAGAGGTCGACCGGCTGAGTCGTCTCGTGAATAACCTCCTCGATGCCAGTCGCATCGAGAGCGGCGCCCTACGCTCCGCACCCGAGTTGTTCGAACTCGGCCTACTCATCGAGCCCGTCGTCGCGCGCTACCACGATAGACTCGATGGGCGCTCGTTCGCACTCACCCTGCAGCGAGACTTGCCACCCGTCCGCGTTGATCCGATCTTCTTCGACCAGGTCCTCGGCAACCTGCTCGACAACGCCGTGCGCCATACACCGGCAGACGCCCCGATCCGTGTTCGCGCGCGGCGGCTCGACGGCGACTTCGTCGAGCTGAGCGTCGAGGACGGCGGGCCAGGGGTCTCGGCGGGCGCGCTACCCATGCTTTTCGACAAGTTCTACCGTTCTGCCGGGCACGCACGGGGCGGCAGGCGCGGTCTCGGGCTCGGCCTCAGCGTGGTCAGGGGACTGGTCGAAGCGATGGGCGGGCAGGCACGAGCGGCGCGCAGCGAGCTGGGCGGCCTGGCCGTCCACCTCGCGCTGCCCGCCGGCCCCGAGCCGCCGGAAGAAGAACCCATGTCGGCGTCGACGTGGTGACCGGCCCGGCCCATCTGCTGATCGTCGAGGACGACGAACCGATGCGGCGGTCCATCGTCGCCAACCTGGCACGGCACTCGTTCCAGATCGAGGATGTCGGGACCGGCGCGGACGCGTTGCGCCGCTGGGAGGCTCGGCGGCCTGATCTGGTCGTCCTCGATCTCGGGTTGCCCGACATGGAAGGTATGCGCATCATCCGGAGCATCCGACGGGAAGCCACGACACCGATCCTTATCATCTCGGCAAGGGACACGGAACCCGACAAGGTCATCGCCCTCGAGAACGGGGCCGACGACTACGTGACGAAGCCATTCGGGCTAGAGGAGTTGCGCGCCAGGATCGGCGCGCTCCTCCGGCGGGCGGCGGGCCCTGCCGGAGATCCATCCGGTCTGGTGGAGGTCGGCCCCGTTCGGCTCGACATGCTGCATCGCGAGGTGACGGTCCACGACACGCAGGTCGAGCTCACGCCAAGGGAGTACGAGCTGCTCAAGGTGATGCTCGCCCAACCAGGAAGGCTGCTCACGAAAGGACGCCTCCTGCGGGCGGTTTGGGGTACCGGCTATGCCGAGGAGGGCCACTACCTTCACGTCTACGTCAGCCGTCTCCGCCGCAAGCTCGGGGCGGCCGATCCGACGGGCCTGGCCAAGGAGCTCATCGTGGCCGAGCCAGGCGTCGGATATCGCGTCCGCGAACCCAGGCGAGATGCAAATTGAGCCGAAATTGAGCGCGCGCGGCGGCCCGAGCGGCCGCCGTGCTTGGGCCTCGGGTCCACGATGGCGACATGGATCGGAGCGAAACCATCCGCCCGCTTCCGAGCGCCTCCGAACCGCGGCCGGCGGCTATGGCAGACGTGACGGCAGCGATCGAGCTGGTTGCACGGGGCCGCGCGTACCGCGTGACGCTGGTCGGGCTCGCCGACCCCGCGGCACTCGCCCCGGTGATGTTGGCGGTAGCACAGGCCGCACGGGTCCAGTTCGCGCTGGAGCGTAACCCCTCTTCCGGGACGGCGGCGATCGTGGTCGGGCCCGTGATGCCCCAGTGATCGGGGGGCGCCGATCGTTGGGCGGCCGAAAGCCCGGCGATCGACGCGTTCGTGTGCGCCGGCCGCATGCACCCTACTTCCGGTACGCCGGCCCCGGTCAGCTGATCGCCCGGGAGGCGGCCAGCCGGCCTGTCACGCGGCTGGGTCGCAATCTGGCGCGCGTGCGTGCCGTCCTCTTCGGGAGGCCGCTTTCGATCTACGAGGAGATCGAGGAGCGGCTCTCCAAGAAGAAGGCGCTGGCCATCTTCAGCTCGGACCCGATCAGCTCCTCGGCCTATGCGACCGAAGAGATCCTGCGCGTGCTGGTGCTCGCCGGCGCCGGCGCGCTGCTGCTCAGCCTACCGGTCGCGGCCGCCATCGCGTTGCTGTTGGCGGTCGTCTCCACGAGCTACCGGCAGATCGGCTACGCCTACCCGTCGGGGGGTGGGGCCTACGCCGTGGCGAGGGCGAACCTGCCACGGCTGGCGGCGCTCGTGGCCGCGGGTGCTCTACTCGTCGACTACACCATGACCGTGGCGGTGTCCACGGCATCAGCTGTGGAGCAGATCACGTCGGCCGTGCCAGAGCTCTTCGACGGCCGCATCGCGATCGGTGCCGTGGCCGTGCTGCTGCTCACGATCGGCAATCTACGTGGGCTCCGGGAGTCCGGCAACATCTTCGCCGTCCCGACGTATCTCTTCGTCGGCTCGGCGCTGCTGATGATCGCCGTCGGCGTGATCCGGATCATCGCCTTCGGCGAAGGCGCGCCGCCGCCTGACCCGCCGCCCGGAGCGCCGGACCCGCTCCAGCCGATCGGACTGCTGCTGATCCTGCGGGCCTTCGCGTCGGGCTCCGTGGCGCTGACCGGCACCGAGGCGATCGCCAACGGTGTGCCAGCGTTCAAGCCACCCGAGCCGGGCAACGCGGCCAAGACGCTGACCGTCGTGGCGGTGCTGCTTGCGGTCCTCTTCGTGGGCATCACCTTCGTCGCCGACAGCTTCGGCATCGTGCCCGTCGACGAGCCGACGAAGAAGACGGTCATCAGCCAGGTCGCCAGCGTGGTCTACGGCGACGGATCGATCGCCTTCTATCTATTCCAGGCCTTCACGGCACTCATCCTCTTCCTCGCCGCCAACACCAGCTTCAACGCCTTCCCGAGGCTGGGAGCGATCCTGGCCCAAGACGGCTACATGCCGCGCCAGTTCGGCTTCCGGGGAGATCGCCTCGCATTCACCCTGGGCATCGTCATCCTGTCCGCCGTCGCCATCGCCCTGGTGATCGCCTTCCGAGGCGACACCCATGCCCTCATACCGCTCTACTCGGTGGGCGTGTTCATCTCCTTCACCATCAGCCAGGCCGGCATGGTCCGGCACTGGCTTCGCGAACGGACATCAGGCTGGCGCTGGCGCCTCGCCCTGAACGGGTTCGGGTGCGTGCTCACGGGAGCTGTCGCGGTAGTGGTCACGGTCGCCAAGGCGCCGGAGTCGCTGCTGGTGGCCGTGGTCATCCCCATCATCGTCGCAGTGATGCTCTTCATCCACCGCCAGTACAGCTCCGCAGAGGAGAAGCTGGCTGTTCGCCCAGATGCCATCATCCCCGAGCCCCGTCGTGACGAGCGCGTGGTCGTACCGGTGCCGGGCATCAACCGCGCGGTCATCCAGGCCGTCAACGTTGGCCGCTCGATCACCGACGATGTCCTGGCGGTGCTGATCTCGGACGATCCCGACGAGGCGAAGCAGATCAGGCAACGCTGGGACCGCCAGCTGCCCGACGTGCCCTTGGTGATCGTCGAGTCGCCCTATCGAGCGCTCATCGGGCCGCTCGTGGCCTATCTCGATGTGCTTGACCAGGCATGGCCGGCGGACCGGGAGGCACCGATCACCTTCGTCGTGATTCCCGAGTACGTCGCCCGCAGCTGGTGGGAGCGGCTCCTGTACAACCAGTCCGCGAAGCGCCTGCGCACTGCGCTATTGGGACGACAGCACACGGTCGTGGTGAACGTGCCCTACCGGCGCGAGGAACCCGAGGGCTTGACCATCCCGTCGGATCCGCTGAGCGGCGCTGCTGAGGTCGGCTGAACCTGCCTCGCCCAGCCCCCGCTGTCGAGCAGCCAGAGCGCGCCGAGTGTGGCCGAAGGCCAGGCGAACCACTGGCGCGAGCTGAGCCGGCCCGTGCGGGGATCGTAGGCTTCCGGCAGCAGGCCGTCGCGCGTTGCAGCTCGCAGCAGCCGGCTGACGGCTGCCACGGCCCGCGCCCGCTCGCCGCCGAGGCTGGCCGCGACCCAGGTCTGGATGTCGCCGAGCGGCCACGTGCCCGGCGTGTGCCGTGAGCCGAGGCCGCCGAAGCGCCCGGGGACGTGGCCCGGGTTGGCCTCGCTGAGGGCGAAGCGCATCGTCCCCTGCCAGGCCGGCTCGTCGGCGGGGCAGAAACCCCAGAGCGGTGCCAGCGCGGTGGGCAGGTCGTTGGCGTCCTGGTAGGGCTCCAGCCCGCCGAAGGCGTCGATGGCGTACGCCCACATCGGCCCGCCGCCGGCTGTCTCGACCACGAAGTGTTCGGAGACCGCCTTTCGCCATCGCGCCGCCCACTCCTGCAGGCCGAGCCGCTCGAGCCCCAGCATGGCAGCGACCGGCTCGAGGCGGCGCGCAGTGTGCCAGGCAAGCAGCTGGCAGGAGAGGAGGTACGGCCGCGCCGCCGGGTCGTCGGCCGGGTTCTCCTCGGTCGCCAACAGGCCGTCCGGCCCCGTCGCGGCCAGTTCCACCGCACGCCACGCGGCAGCGATGCGCTCACCCCAGTCGGCCGAGGTGGGGCCGATCTGCTCTTCCGACGGGGCCGGCAGTTCGCCCGTGGCACGCCAGAAGTCCGCCAGCTCGAGCAGCGGGTAGAGCTGCTGGTCGACCTGGAAACGGTCGTCCTTGATGCGACCGTCGGCGTGGTGGCTGCGACGCCAGCGGCCGTCGTGCCGTTCGGCGCGCCACCACAGCCAGCGCAGGTGGTCGGCCACGACGCCGGCTCCTCGGCCCGGCCGGAGCCTGCCGGTTGCCTCGGCCGCGAGAAGGAGCAACGCCTGCCAGTAGGCGTCGCGGGTCCAGCTCAGCGGCAGGATGCGATGGTCGGTCAGGATGACGTGGCAGTCGGCCGCGGTTCGCAGCGCGGTGCAGCCCAGCACATAGGCCGCGGTCCGCTCGGCCATGCGGTCGAGCTCGCCAGCCTGGTCGGCGCCGGCGACGAGCACCTTCGGTGTCTGGCCCGGTCGTCCGACTTGATGGAGCCCGCGCGTGAGCGCCGGAGACCGGACCACCGGCGCCACGACGGGGACGTCCCGTGCGGCGCGAGCCCCAGTGGTGGTCTCCGGCACCTCGAAGGCGGCCTCGATGGCCACGTCGAGCCTCGCCGAAAGGGGAGGCCAAGCGAGGACGAGCTCGGCCCTCGCCAGCGAGCCCCGCGAGCGCGACATCCGCCAGCGGGCCATCACGGCAGTCCCCGCGTGGACCCGGATCACGACCCGCGCCGGGAGTGCCGGAGCCTCCACCCGAAGCCTGTCCCCGTCCGCGCGTAGCAGTGTGCGAGCGGCGTTCGCTGTACCCGGCGAGACCTCGGTGACCATGACCAGCGCCGGCCGGTCGAGCCGACCCGAGAAGGAGAGCCGCACCTCGCCTGGAGCCGGTCGCCCGGCTGCCGGCTCGAGACGCCAGCGCTGGCGGACTCCAGGCCGCTCCGGCAGGGCGGCGACGGTGACGCGGCGGCGCACGCCCGGGGCGACCTCGAGGCGCAGGAAGGCGGTCGCGGCGTCCGCCATGAGCAGCCGGTAGCGGCGCACTTCCGGGACATCACCACGCCGGCTCTCGTCGAAGGGCGGCATGCCGGAGAGCTCGACGAAGCCCACGTCTGGGTGGGTCGTGCCCAGCGAGAGCCACTCGCCGGCGGGTCCGAATGTGGCGGCAGCGAGCCCGTTGCCCCTCGCGGCCGGCTGGTCGAGCGGCTCAGGCAGGCGCAGCGGGGGGCTCCGCGGCCAACGCGCGGCCCGTTTCGCGGTCGAGCCACCAGAGCTTCTCGGGCGGCAGCACCATCCAGACGTGCTCGCCCGGCGTGGCCGTCTCGTCCGCCCGCGTGACCGCCTTGATGCGCTCCTCGCCCACGGCGACGGTCAGCAGGTTGTGCGAGCCGAGCGGCTCGACCACGAGCACCTCGCCCTCCACCGCATCGGGCCGAGACTGGCGCGCCAGCTCCAGGTTCTCGGCGCGCACGCCGAGGATCAGGCGGCCCGGCGGGGCGTCCGCACCGAGGCCACCGTCGGCGGGTGCCGCCAGCTCGACCGTCCCGCCCGGGAGGCGGACGCGGAGTCGCCCGTCGGTGCGCTCCACTTCGGCATCGAGGAAGTTCATGGGCGGGTTGCCGATGAAGCCGCCCACGAAGCGGTCGACGGGTCGGTCGTAGATGGCCAGCGGCCGGTCGTCCTGCACGATCACGCCGTCGCGCATGACGGCGATGCGGTCGCCCATCGAGAGCGCCTCGACCTGGTCGTGCGTGACGTAGACGGTGGTCGTCTTGAGCTCCGAGAGGAGCCGTTTGAGCTCCGCGCGCATCTCGAGGCGCAGCAGCGCGTCGAGGTTGCTCAGTGGCTCGTCCATCAAGAGCACCTCGGGGCCGACGGCGATGGCGCGCGCCACGGCGATGCGCTGGCGCTGGCCACCGGAGGCGGCCGCCGGGTGGCGCTCGAGCAGGTTCTCGATGTGCAGCAACTCGGCCGCTTCCTGGACCCGTCGTCGCACCTCGGCGGCCGGCCGCTTCTGCATGCGCAGGCCGAAGGCGATGTTCTCGAAGACCGTCATGTGCGGGAAGACGGCGTAGCTCTGGAAGACCATGGCGATGCGCCGCCGGCGGGGTGGCAGCTCGGTCACGTCGCGGTCGCCGATGCGGATGCTGCCGGCATCGACGCGCTCGAGGCCGGCGATGCAGCGCAGGAGCGTGGTCTTGCCACAGCCGGAGGGCCCGAGCAGCACCAGGAACTCGCGGTCGGCGACGGTCAGGCTCACGTCGCGCACGGCATGCACCCGGTCGTAGAACTTGTGCACGTTCTGGACGCGGATCTCGGCCATGGATCTCCCTAGCGCAGGACGCGGCCCCAGAGGCCGAAGAGGTAGCGACGGATGACGAAGATGAAGACGAACGACGGCGCGAGCATGAAGAAGGCGCCCGCGAAGCGGAAGGGCAGCGGGGACTCGTTGAGCACGGTCAGGACGAGTGCCGGCAGCGTCCGCTCGCGCAGGGTCAGGATGACCGCGGCGAAGACTTCGTTCCAGGAGAGCACGAAGGTGAAGATGGCCGCCGCCGCCAGGCCGGGCAGGGCCAGCGGCAGGGAGACCCTGCGGAAGGCGTCGAGGCGGCTGCAGCCCATGGTCATGGCCGCCTCCTCCAGGTCCACCGGCACCGAGACGAAGACGCTGGCGGTGATGAGGATGGCGAAGGGCAAGGCCAGCGCGGTGTGCATCAGGGCCACGGCCCAGATGGAGTCGTAGATACCTAGCTGCAGGAAGGCCACCGCCAGCGGGATGGAGAGGATGACGATGGGGAAGGCACGCGTCGAGAGCACCAGCAGGCGGAAAGCCTCGCGGCCGCGGAAGACCCAGCGCGCGATGGCATAGCCGGCGGGCGCGCCGATGACCGTCGCCAGCCCGACCGTGACGAGGGCGACGATGATCGAGTTGCGCAGCGCCCCCAGCACGCCCGAGGAGCCGACGAAGAAGGCCATCGTGTCGGTCGAGACGCTGCGCGGCAGGAGCGGCTTGGGGAAGTCGTAGACGTCGGCGCGCGTGCTGAAGCCGGCCACGGCGATGAGCCAGATGGGCACCAGCACCCAGAGCGCGAAGAGGACCGCCAGCAGGTAGAGGCCGGCGCGCGCGAGCAGGGCCGATCTGGGTGGACGCCGCCGTGCGGGCAGCGCCAGCGTGGCGGCAGCCGGTGCGTGGGGCAGGGCGGTCGACGCCAGCGCCTTCACGCGTACATCCCCTGGCGCACCGGCAGCAGGCGCAGGTAGGCCACCGTGCTGGCGATGGAGAGGCCCAGGATGAGCACGGCGTAGGCGGCGGCCACGTGCGGGTCGCGATAGGCGCCGTACCAGCGGTAGGCCTCCGCGGCCAATACCGTCAGGCCTCGCCCGGCGATGGCGATGACCACGGCGAAGGCCTGGAAGGCGAGGATGGTGCGCAGGATGAGCGCCACCTGCAGGCTCGGCCGGAGGAGCGGCAGGATCACCCGGCGCAGCTTCTGCCAGGGCCCGGCGCCGAAGACGTCGGCCGCCTCGACCAGCTCGCGGGAGACCGACTGCAGGCCCGCGACCAGGATGACCATCATGATCGAGGTCGCCCGCCAGAGCTCAGCCAGGACGATGGCCACCACCGTCCAGAGCGGCTGCCGGGGGTCCAGGAAGATGAATGGGTGCTCGCGGATGCCGAGCCCGACGAGCACGGTATTGAGATAGCCGTTCTCGGTGAAGATGCCGTACCAGATGATGGCCGCGGCCAGCTCGCTGATGGCCAGCGGCAGGGCGAAGATGTAGAGCCAGAGGCTCGAACCGCGCAGGCGGGCGTTGACCACCAGCGCCATCGCCAGCGCCAGCACGAACTGGAGCGGCAGCAGCAGCACGATCAGCAGCAGCGTCACCAGCAACGCCGTGCGGAACTGGGCGTCGCCCGTCATGCGCTCGAAGGCGGCCGTGGTGTAGGCGCCGTCGGGGCCCTGGAGGGCCAGGCCCAGCGCCTGCACCATGGGCACCACGAAGAAGAAGGCCAGGAAGACGAGCGACGGCAGGAGCAGGACGTAGGGCGTCCAGTCGGTGCGCCGCCGCGGCACGGCCAACGCTTCGGTCAGCGCGGCCGTGCCCGGCTGGTGGCTCATGGGCGGTGGGGCCCGCCGGCCGTCACTGGATCTTGCAGGCCCCGTCGCTGGGCGGATCAGGCGGCCAGCAGGCGGCCGACTGGGCATCGAGGATGGCCTGCAGCTTGGGCGCCTCTTCGGCCAGCACCGTCTCGGCCGCCTCGCCCTGCAGGACGATGCGCGTGAACGCGTCGCGGTAGACCTTGTTGAGCTCGCCGCCCTTGGCGCCGATGCCGACCGGCAGCAGCGCGGCGACGGCATCCGAAGCCTCCTGCGTGGCCGCCACGGCGTCGGCCTCGAGCCTGGTGCCGGGATCGAGAGCATCGCTGGTGGCACCCTCCACGACCGGGAAGAAGGCCACCTGCTGGAGGGTCTTGGTCTGCGTCTCGGGCTTGAGCAGGAACTCGATGAGCGCACGCGCGCCCGCTGCATCCGGCGCGTTCTTGGGGATGGCCAGGCCGGCGAGGACCGGCATGTAGCCGCGGCCCTTCGGCCCTGCCGGCGCCGGGAAGGCGACGAAGTCGTCGGGCCGCGCCTTCAGCGCCTCGATGAGGCGAGCGGTGTGGTCCCAGGCCACCCAGACCTCGCCCGCGAGGAGCGGCTCCTGCATGAACTCGTAGGTCTGGGCCTGCGGGTGGACCGACTCCCAGATGACCTTCAGGTCCTGGTACATCTTGACCGCGTCGGCGCTCTCGAAGCCGACCACCTGGCCACCGGTATAGGAGGGATAGGTGTAGCCCTGCAGGAGGCGGTGGAAGAGGCCCTTCTCGCCCAACGGGAAGCCAAGCTTCTGCTGGCCGGTGGCGTCCTTGATGGCCTTGCCCCAGGCGCCGAGCTGCTCGTAGGTAAGGGCGTTCACGTCGGCACCCTGGGGCAGGTACTGGAGCGCCTCCTTGTTGGCGACCATGATGTAGGTGGCCTGCATCCAGGGGATGTAGACGGCCTGGTCACCGCCCAGCTTGGCCAGCTCCAGGTAGTCGGCATCGATGGTGCCGACGCTGCCGGCGAGGTCACCGAGCGGGGTCAGGGTGCCCGCCTCGGCCAGCGTGGCGAAGTCGCCGTGGAGGGCGCCGATGACGTCGATGGAGCCTTTGCCAGCCTGCGCCTCGGCCTTGACCCGGTCCTGGAGCGGGCCCTCTTCCTCGGCGATGAACTCGACCTGGCCGCTGTAGCCGGCCAGGATCTGGCTGCGGACCTTCTCCGCCTCCTCGACCGGGCGAAGCTGGGTCGAGACCCAGTTGACCTTGCCGGCCACGGGCGTCCTGCCTGCCCCGCCGGGGCTGCCGGCGGGGCTCCCGCCCGGTCCGCCGCTCGGACCGGTACAGGCGGCCATGACGAGCGCCAGGCTCGCCAGCAAGGCGACGGGCCGGTGCATCGATGACAGCGCGGCCTGTCGAGTGGAGCGAAGGCTGGGCATGACCATTCCTCCTGCGAAGGCGTATGGGCAGGGGCGGCCACTGGGTGGCCTCGAACGCGGCCAGGTCGGTGACAGGCACCGCCGGCAGTCGCGGCCCCGTCGCCGTCTGGGGGGTTCGGCGACGGGGCGGCTACGGTTCGCTCCCCAGCCAGATGTGGCGCAAGCATAGCCCGGGGCGTCAAACCCGCCCCGCGGCTACCCTGTCCCCCCGCGGTCTCGGGTGCCCGTCGGCGGTCCCCAAGCCAGCTGTGCGAGCAGACGAGGGGAGGCGATCGGCCGATGAAGCAGGAGACGGCGCTGGACGTGGTCGCCGTCTACGGCACACTGCGGGCCGGGCAGCGCAACCACGGGCTGCTGGCCGGCGCGGAGCACCTGGGCACGGGCTGGGTGCGCGGCGCGCTCCACGACGTGCCCCGAACGCCCTATCGCGCCTATCCCTACCCGGCGCTGCTGGAGGACGGCGAGGGGCGCGTGGCGGTCGAGCTCTACCGGCTGACCGGCGAGGCCATGCTGGCAGCGCTCGACGCCCTGGAGCGCTACGACCCGGCCGACGAGCCCGGCTCGCAGTACGTAAGGGTCGTGGCTCCGGTCATCGAGGGGCCGGTCGAGCAGGCCTTCGTCTACGTCTACCGCGGCCCGCCGGGGGAGCTGGGCGCGCGCATCGAGGACGGGGACTGGCTGGCCCACGAACGGGCAGGCTCCGCCCCGGGACCGTCACCCAGAGAGGAGATCGGCACATGAAGGACGACAAGAAGACCGCCCGGCGAACCAGTGCCAAGGACGACGCGTCCGGGAAGTTCACGGACGAGGAACGCGAGGCGATGAAGGAGCGCGCCCGAGAGCTCAAGGCGGCGCGCGCCGGCAAGGCCGACGGCGAGGGCGACCTGCTGGCCAAGATCGCCGAGTTGCCGCAGCCCGATCGTGCCCTGGCCGAGCGCATCCACGCCATCGTCAGGGGAGCTGCGCCGGACCTCGCGCCGCGGACCTGGTACGGCATGCCGGCCTGGTCCAGGGAGGGCAAGGTGCTCTGCTTCTTCACGCCGGCCTCGAAGTTCAAAGAGCGCTACTCGACCTTCGGCTTCAACGCCAATGCGAACCTCGACGAGGGCAACATGTGGCCGACCTCGTGGGCGTTGACGGATCTGACCGAGGCCGAGGAGGCGCGCATCGCTGAGTTGGTCAAGAAGGCGGTGGGCTGAAGGCAGCAGCCGGCGCGGAATGACCCGCCGACCGGCCTCGCCTCGCGGCCGCCCACGGCGCTTGGTCATCGCGTCGCAGGATCCGAGGCGGTGGGAGGCGCGGGCGGCGGCTCCGGCCGCTCGGACGGCTGGTTCGAAACGTGGTGCCGCCCGAGGGCGTGTGGGTCGGTGCCGTCGTGGCCGCAGGGATTGACGTGGATGAACGCAAGCTCGAGCCGCGGAACCTCGTGGAGGAGCCGGTGGCGGACCTCCTCGGCGAGGGCGTGCCCCTCGGCCACCGTCAGGTCGCGGTCCACGGTCAGGGTGAGATAGGCCTCGAGCCCGTGGCCGAGCCAGCGCACCTGCGCCCGCTCGACCGCCTGGACGCCCGGGACGCCGGCGGCAACGCCCTCGACCTGGTCCACGAGGTCCGGGTCCACCGCGTCCATCAGCCGGCCAAGCATCTGACCGGCCGCCTGCCGGAGGACGACGAGGATGACCGCGCTGATCAGGAGGCCGACGAGCGGATCGGCCAGCGGGTAGCCGGCCGCCACGCCGAGCGCGCCGGCCACGACCGCGAGCGAGGTCAGGCCGTCGGTCCGGGCGTGGTAGCCGTCAGCGACGAGGGCTGCCGACCCGATCGAGCGGCCGACCCGGATCCGGTACAGCGCGACCGCCTCGTTGCCGGCGAAGCCGACGATGCCCGCGATCACGACGATCGGGATGTTCGTGATCGGCTGCGGGCTGAGGAGCCGATCGATCGACTGCCACGCGGCAAGCACGGCGGAGCCCGCGATCATGAGCAGGACGAACAACCCGGCAAGGTCCTCGGCGCGCCGGTAGCCGAAGGTGTAGCGGCGGGAGGCGGCCCGGCCGCCGAGGGCGAAGGCGATCCACAGCGGCACGGCGGTGAGCGCGTCGGAGAAGTTATGGATCGTGTCGGCCAGGAGCGCAACGGAGCCTGTGACCGCCACGATCGCGAGCTGGACCGTCGCCGTCGCGGCCAGGACGAGCAGCGACACCTTGACCGCCCGGATCCCGCGGGCATCGGCCGTCAGGGCGTCGTCGATCGAATCGCCCGGATCGTGCGAATGGCCGATGATCGAAGCGAGGAGCCCACGCACGCCGACATGGTCGTGGCGGTGGTCGGCGTGGTCATGCTCGTGGCCATCAGGCGCCATCAGGTCCCTCCGATCGGCGGTCATCTTGCGCCTCGCGCACCGCGCACCTACTCAGGCATCGTCGTCCTCGCCCCGCCACGCCTCGCGGGCTTCGCGGAGGAGGATGACGGCGATCACGAGGGCGGCGATCGGGTCGGCCCACCAGAGGCCGAGCGCGGCGTTCAGGGCGAGGCCGGCAAGGGTCGTCGCGGAGAGGTACCAGCAGGCGAAGGTCTGGTGGCTGTCGGCGATGAGGGCTCGGCTGCGGAGGGCCTCGCCGGTCACGCGCTTCGCCCGCGCCAGCCAGAGCATGACGACGAGCGAGACCGCCGTCAGCGCGATGCCCATCGGGCTCGCGTCGGGCTGATCCTGGGCGGCGAGCGTGCGGACCGCTTCGAATGCGACGTACCCTGCGAGGACCAGGAACGAGATCGCCACGAGTCGCCTGGCCCGCTGCTCGACACGCTCGATCCGCTCCTCATCGGCGCCGCCGAACGCCTCCGCGCGGAGGCGCCAGATCAGGACGAACCCCGAGATGGTCTCGACAAAGCTGTCGACCCCGAAGCCGATGAGGGCGATGCTCCCGGCGAGCACCCCTGCGCCGACCGCGACCAGGCCCTCGGCGATGTTCCAGCCGACGGTCAGGTACTCGAGTCGAAGCCCGCGCTCGAGCAGCCGTCCCCGCGTTGCGGCGCTCACAGCTGCGCCTGCTCGGCCCGTGCCTCCCAAGCGACGTGCTCCGGTGTCTCGAGCTGGAACGTCGAGTGCTTGACGTCGAAGTCGTCGGCCAGGCAGCTGCCCAGGTGGTCGAGGATGTCGCCCGGCTTCGCGTCCTCGCCGAGGACGACGTGGGCACTGACCACGTTCATGCCGCTCGTGATCGTCCACGCGTGCAGGTCGTGGACGCCGACGACCCCGGGCGCCTCGACGATGTGCTCGCGGACGTGCTCGAGGTTGATCCCCTTCGGCGTGGCTTCGAGCAGGACGTCGAGCGCGTCGCGGAGCAGGCTCCACGTCCTCGGCAGGATCAGGAGGCCGACCACCACCGAGGCGACGATATCGGCGCCCGTCCAGCCGGTGACGACGATGGTGACCGCGGCCGCGATGACGGCGATGGATCCGAGGAGATCGCCCATGACCTCGAGGTAGGCCCCGCGCATGTTCAGGCTGTGGCTCTGGGCGTCGCGCAGCAGGAGGATGGAGACGCCATTGGCGATCAGACCGACGACGGCGACCGTGAGCATCAGCCCCGATGCCACCGCGGGCGGCTCCGACAGGCGCCGCCAAGCCTCGTACAGGATGAAGGCGGCGACGCCGAACAACAGGATCGCGTTGGCGACCGCGGCAAAGATCTCCAGTCGGAGAAAGCCGAAGGACCGATCGCTCGTGGCCGGGCGTCCGGCAAGCCAGATCGCGCTGAGGGCGAAGCCAACGCCGAAGACGTCGGTGAAGACATGTCCCGCATCGGCCAGGAGCGCCAAGCTGTTCGACAGCAGAGCGCCGACGACCTCGATGACGAAGATCGACAGCGTCAGCGCGAACACGCCGATAAGGCGGTTCCGATGTACGGCTGCCGCCGAGCGCACGTACGGCATCAGGTTGTCCCTTCTGCCACGTGGACCGCGGCATCGAGGACGAGCCGCCGAAGGTGGTCGTCGATCAACCGGTAGTAAGCGATGCGGCCCGCCTTGCGGCGACCGACCGCGCCACGCTCCCGTAGGGCGCGCAGCTGATGCGACAACGCTGAGACGCTCATGCCCAACACGAGCGCCATGTCGCAGACGCATAGCTCGCGCTCGCTGATCGCGAGCAGGTGGAGGATCCGCGCGCGCGAGGGATCGGCGAGGACCGCGAACAGGTCGGCCACGGCCCGCGAGCCGTCGCTCCCGAGGCTCAGTCCGAGGAGGGGCCGGACGTGGTCCGGGTTGAGACAGTCGACGTCACACCGATCAGCGTCGATCGCCGAGGCGAACACTTGAGCCATGGCTCAAGTATTCCATGCGCAGGCGCGACCGTCACTCGTGCGCCCTCGGCCGGGTGAGCCTGACGTACTTGGCGGGGCCGTATCTTGTGGGATTGGCTGGCGAGGAAGGATTCGAACCTTCAATCCCCTGATCCAGAGTCAGGTGCCTTACCGTTTGGCCACTCGCCAGCGACCGCCGGAATCATAGCGCAGGGTGCACCTGCCACGACCCCGGCGTGGCGGAAGCGTGCCGGGCACGCAATTCGGCCAGCACCTCGGCCGGCGGCAGACCACGCTCGGCAAGCAGCACCAGCAGGTGGAAGAGGAGGTCGGCCGCCTCGCCGCGCAGCGCCGCGCGCGTCTCATCCCGGGCGACGCCGCCTGCCTCCGCGGCGGCATCGTCCTTGGCCGCCAGCACCACCTCCACGGCTTCCTCTGCCACCTTGCGCGCGGCGGCATCCACGCCGCTCGCCAGCAGCCGGGCCGTGTACGACCCGGCCGGCCGGTCGTCAGCACGCTGGAGGATGGTGGCCCAGAGCACCTCCAGCCAGCCGAAGCCCTGCGCGGCCACGGCCGCCACCGGCGGCTCGGTAGCCCCGGCCGCTCCGGCGGCATCCTCAGCGTCGAAGCAGCTGCGCGTGCCCCGATGGCAGGTCGGGCCCGCCGGCTCCGCCGTCACGAGCAGCGCATCGGCGTCGCAGTCGAGCGTGATCCCCCGCAGGTGCAGCAGGTTGCCGCTCGTCTCGCCCTTGCGCCAGAGCCTGTCGCGCGAGCGCGAGTGGAAGTGGACCTCGCCCGTGGCCAGGGTCGCAGCCAGCGCCTCGCGGTCCATCCAGCCGAGCATCAGCACACGCCCGTCGACCGCGTCCTGGACCACCGCCGGCGCTAGTCCCTCGGCACCCCAGCGCACCGCCGCCGGATCGAACGCCGAGGCCGGGGAGGGGAGGCTGTTGCTCACGCCGCCAGGCCACCGACCGGCCGCACCGGCAGCCCCGCCGCCGCCATGGCCGACTTGACCTCTGCGATCGAGACCAGCCGCCGGTGGAAGATCGAGGCCGCCAGCACGGCGTCCGCGCCGCCTTCCTGCACGGCGGCCACGAAGTCGGCCGGCCCGCCGGCCCCGCCCGAGGCGATGACCGGCGTGGGCACGCGGCGGCTCACGGCGTGCAGGAAGGCCAGGTCGAAGCCGGCCTGGGTGCCGTCCTGGTCCATCGAGGTGAGCAGCAGCTCGCCCGCGCCCAGCTCGACGGCGCGCCCCGCCCAGGTCAGCGCGTCGAGGCCGGTCGGCTGCCGCCCGCCGCGTACGACGACCTCCCATGACTCGCCGGCGGTGCGACGACGAGCGTCGATGGCGACCACGACCGCCTGGCGCCCGAAGCGCTCCGCGCAGCGGGTGATCAACACCGGGTCGGCCACGGCGGCGGTGTTGAGCGAGACCCGGTCGGCCCCGGCGCGCAGCACGTCGCGCATCTCCTCTACCGAGCGCACGCCGCCGCCCACGGTGAGCGGCACGAAGACGGTGCGTGCCGTGCGCTCGACGACGTCGAGCAGCGTGCCGCGTCCCTCGGGCGCGGCGGCGATGTCGAGGAAGACGATCTCGTCGGCACCCTCGGCGGCGTAACGGGCGGCGAGCTCGGCCGGGTCCCCCTCGTCCACCAGGTCGAGGAAGCGCGTGCCCTTTACGACCCGGCCGGCGGCCACGTCGAGGCAGGCGATCACCCGGTGCCGCAGCGTCACGCCGGGCCCGCCGTAGCGGGCGAGGGCCGGAAGGCCGTCGATCCGCCCAGGATGGCCAGCGCGTTGGCCAGCAGGCGCAGCCCGTCGGGCCCGCTGCGCTCGGGGTGGAACTGCACGCCGACGAGGGCCTCGTCCACCAGCGCGCTGGGGAAGCTGCCGCCGTGGGTGGTGCTGCCAAGCACGGCCGGGTGCTCCAGGCCGCCCGGCGGCAGCCCGGCATACGAGTGCACGAAGTAGAAGCAGGCCTCCGGCGGGATGCCCGCGAAGAGCGGGTGCGGCCCGCCGCGTTCGACGCTGTTCCAGCCGATGTGGGGCAGCCGCAGCACCCCCGCCAGCCGCTCCACGCGCCCGGGCAGCCGGCCGAAGGTGCGCGCGCCGTCCTCGTCGCTGGCCTCGAAGAGGAGCTGCAGGCCGAGGCAGATGCCGAGGTACGGCCGCCCCGCGGCGAGCCACTCGCGCACCGGCTCGAGCAGGCCGCTCTCCGCCAGGCGGGCCATGGCCGGTGCAGCGGCGCCCACGCCGGGCACCACCAGGACGTCGACGCCGCGCAGGTCCGCGGGGCCGGTGGCGCGCCCCACCTGCGCGCCCACGGCCACCAGCGCCTGCTCGATCGAGACGAGGTTGCCCGCGCCGTAGTCGAGCAGGGCCAGCCGGGGACCCGCTGCGCTCACCCGAGCACCCCCTTGGTCGAGGCCGGGGCACCGCCGCTGGCAGCATCGGGCGCGCAGGCCTGGCGCAGCGCGCGGCCGAGCGCCTTGAAGGCCGCCTCGGCCAGGTGATGGTCGTTGCGCCCGCTGCCCCGCACGTGGAGCGTCAGGCCGCCGCTGCGAGCCAGCGCCTCGAGCGCATGCTCCACCAGCTGCAGCGGCAGGCCGCCCGCGCGCTCGCCCCGGAAAGGCAGCTCGACCACGCTGTAGGCACGCCCGCCGCAGTCCACCACGGCCTCGGCGAGCGACTCGTCCATGGGCACCCGGGCATCCCCGAAGCGCGTCACGCCGGCGCGGTCGCCGAGCGCCTCGGCGAGCGCCTGGCCGAGCACCAGCGCGACGTCCTCCACGGTGTGGTGCTCATCCACGTGCAGGTCACCCGTGGCGCGCATCTCGAGGTCGAAGCGGGCGTGCAGCGCGAGCGAGGTGAGCAGGTGGTCATAGAAGCCGATGCCGCTGGCGATCTCGGCGCGGCCGCTGCCGTCAAGGTGGAGCGTGACGCTGACCTCGGTCTCGCGCGTGCGGCGGTTGACGGTCGCGCTGCGCGGCGCGGTCGTGCTCATGCCCGACCTGCCTCGGTCGGCTCGAGTGGCGGCGACGCCGCTGCTCCCGTCGTCGCGGCTGCCCGGAAGCGCACCTCGACCGCCTCGGCGTGCCCCGCCAGCCCTTCCGCGGCGGCCAGGGTGGTGACCGTTTCGCGGATCGCCCCCAGGCCATCGCGGGTGAGCCGCTGGACCTGCACGAAGTGCCCGAAATCCTCGACCGACAGGGCGCCCGAGGAGCGCGCCAGCCCGCCCGTGGGCAGGACGTGGTTGGCGCCCGAGGCGTAGTCGCCGGCCGACTCGGGGCTGAAGGGACCGACGAAGATCGAGCCGGCGCTGCGGATGCGTGCCACGGCCGACTCGGCGTCGGCCAGCACGACGGTCAGGTGTTCGGGGGCGTAGGCCTCGCTGAAGGCGACCGCCGAGTCGAGGTCCGGCGCCAGCACCAGCAGGCCGGCCGCGGCGAGGCTGCGCGTGAGGGTCGCCCGTCGCGGCGCACGCTCCAGCTGCCGCGCCAGCTCCGCCTCGACGGCCTCGGCCAGGCCCGCGTCGGCGGTGACGAGGATGGCCGGCGAGTCGGGTCCGTGCTCGGCCTGTGAGAGGAGGTCGGCGGCGACATGTGCCGGATCGGCGGTCGCGTCGGCCAGCACCAGCACCTCCGACGGTCCCGCCGGCAGGTCGATGCCGACCTGGCCGAAGACCTCGAGCTTGGCGGCGGTGACCCAGGCGTTGCCGGGGCCGACGATGCGCTCGACCGGCGCGAGGCCCGCCTCGGGCAGACCGAAGGCCAGCGCCCCGACCGCCTGCGCACCGCCGGCGATGACGAGGGCGTCGACCTCGAGCAAGCCCGCGCAGCCGAGGAGGGCGGCCGAGGGACGCCCCTCGGGCCTCGCCGGCGTGGCCACGACCAGGTTGCCCACGCCCGCGACACGGGCCGGCACGGCGCACATCACGAGCGAGGATGGGTAGGCCGCCGATCCGCCCGGGACGTAGGCGCCCACACGCGAGAGGGGCGTCCAGCGACGCTCGATCTCGATGCCCGGCGCCACGACGGTGCGCGTCGTGCGCGGCAGCTGCGGCTCGTGGAAGCGCCGGACGTGCTCGATCATCTTCTCGAGCGCGGCGCGCAGCTCCCGCGGCAGAGCGTCCCGCGCCGCCCGCAGGTCGGCCGGGTCGGCCAGCAGGCGCCCGTCGGCCGAGCCGCCACCGTGGGCCTCGTTCGCCGCTCGCACGGCGGCGTCGCCGCGCACGCGCACCTCGTGGAGGATGCTCCGCGCGGCCTCGCGCACGGCTGGGTCCGGCACCGCGCCGCGGCGCACCAGCCGGTCGATCTCGGCGGCGACCTGGGGCTCGGCGGCCCGCGCTAGG
>DASSPM010000069.1:0-5417 GCA_035699625.1 Candidatus Limnocylindrales bacterium
GAGAGTCGTGCCGGCGCGCGCGCCGCCAGGTCCTCGATGCCGACCGCGGCCAGGCAGCGCTCGACGCGCGCGGCGATGGCCGCCACGTCGAGGCCGAGGTTGCGCGGCCCGAAGGCGACCTCCTCCCAGACCGTCCGCGCCGTGCCCGAGAGCTGCGCGCGCGGGTCCTGGAAGAGGATGGCGCAGCGGGTCGCCAGCTCATGCGGCGCCAGCTCGGCCGTCGCGCGGCCGTCGATGGTCACCGAGCCCTCCAGCCGGCCGTGGATGACCACCGGCGCCAACCCGGCGACGACCAGGCCCAGCGTCGACTTGCCCGCCTCGCTGGCGCCGACGACGCCAACGACCTCGCCCTGCTCGAGCTCGAGGTCCACGCCAGCCAGCGCCCAGCGTGCGGCGCCCGCGTAGCGATAGCGCGCGCCGAGCAGGGCGAGGCTCATGGCAGCATCGCGGCCGGTCCCGCAAGGCGCAGCGCGGTGGCGCCTAGCGCCGCGGCCGCGAGTAGCCAGCGCGCCCAGCGCTCCGCGGGCAGCTCGACCAAGGTGCGCAGCGCGGTCCGGCGGACCGGCGCCGAGAAGGCGCGTGCCTCGAGCGCCAGGGTGCGCTCCTCGACCTCGTTGAGTGCGCCGAAGATGAGCGGCGCGGCCAGCGGCACCACCCCTCGCGCGCGGCGCCAGAAGCGGCCCTGCGTGTCGAGTCCCCGTGAGCGCTGCGCGTCGACGATCTCTCCGGCACGCTCGACCATCCGCGGCACGGTGTCGAGCGCCGCGCCGACGACGAAGGCGGCCCGCCGACCGAGGCCGCGCCGCTCGAGGTCGGCCAGCAGGTCGTCGACCTCGGTGGTCAGGTAGACCAGCGCCAGCGCCAGCGACATGGCCAGCAGGCGCGTCGCGGCCTGCGCCCCGAAAAGGACGCCACTCGGGCTGGGTGCCAGCGGCCCGATGCGCGCCACGACGTCCGTGGCGCCCGGGAAGAGGAGCCCGTTGATGACGACCATCGAGGCCAGGATGGGCAGCGTCACGGCCGCCACGCGGGCCAGCGGCCGGAGCACGCCGGCAGCCGCGGCCGTGGCCAGCACGAGCCCCAGCACCAGCAGCGGGCCGCTCCAGCTGCCGAGCGTGAAGGCCACCACGGCCTGGGCCAGCCCCGCGACCAGCTTGGTGGCCGGGCTGAGCGAGCGGTAGCGTCCGGACGGCGGCCGCCGGACGAAGTCGGGCAGCCGATCCCGGGTGGCCGGCCCGGCGGCGGCCGTCACCCGGTCGTCGGTCGGTGGGCCGCCCGCGTCACTCCGTGCTCGCGCCGCGGCCCAGCAGCCGCTCGCCGTTCGGGAAGCGCGCCACCACCCGCCGCGACAGATTCGCCAGCACGAAGAAGACCACGAAGCTGGTGACCATCTTGTCCAGCGGGTCGGCCAGCAGGCCCTGCTGCAGGGTGGCCTCGAGGAGGCTCGCCCCGCCGGCCCGGAAGGCGGCCACCAGCAGGTCCGTGCCGCCGCCAGTGACGCCGCCGAAGACGATGGCCGAGATGGGCGCCGAGACGATGGCCGCGGCGATGCCGGTGACGAGGCCGCTGGCGACGGCATAGACCGCGCCCAGGTCCCGGCGCAGGAAGAGCGACCAGGCGATGAGGCCGACGAAGGCGGCCATCACCACCAGGAAGAGGATGCGCGACTGGTCGAAGGTGGCCGGGTCGAAGAAGGTCGTGCTGGCGTAGGTCTCCGGGTCGGCGTAGGCGCGCGTGTAGGTATAGAAGGCGAGCACGGCCACCAGGCCGAGGGCCACTACCGCGCCGCCGATCGAACTGCCCGATGTCTCACCGCTGCGGTCGCGGAAGAGGCCCATCCGCCCCCACAGCCCCGCCAGCAGGCCGATGACGCCGGCCACGATGGCGAAGGGGCCGATGGTCGTCGAGCCGATGGGCGCCGGCAGCAGGTAGCCCCAGATGAGGTTCGAGAGCACGCCGGTCACAAGCCCGGCCAGCGGGCCGGCCAGGACGCCCACCAGGATGGTGCCGATCGAGTCGAGGTAGATGGGCAGCTTGAGTGCCTGCTGCACGGTCGCGCCGAGCACGATGTTGATGGCGATGGCCACGGGCAGCAGGGCGACCACGCGCGTCGGGAACTGACGCGAGATCCAATCCAAGGTCAGGCTCCTCCCTCGCTTCGCCGGCGATGGGCCGGCTTCCTCCCTCCCGCGCTCAGCTTGCCACGTCGGCCGCCGGCCGTGCCGCGCCGCCGCGCGCGGCGGCAAGGACGCCGACCCGCTCCACGAAGCGCTGCATGAAGCGCTCCGCATCGACCTCGACGGCCACGTCCACGTTGGGCGCCCGGCCCCAGGAGCGGCGCCAATCGGCGACGGTCTCGCCGGTCGTCCAGGCGCCGCCCAGCTCGACCTCGACGCGCAGCGCCTCGCTGCGTACCAGGCCGGGGTCGAGCGCCGCGGCCAGCGCCAGCGGGTCGTGGATGAAGGCGCCGTAGAAGCCGTCGTAGCGCGAGTGGAACTCCATGTAGAAGCGCAGCGCATCGCCCAGGAAGCGGCTCAGCCGCGAGTCGGGCGCCTGCGCGACGATGGCGTCGAGGTGCGCCGGCGTCAGCTTGGCGCGCTCGGTCACGTCGAGGCCGAGGGCCAGTGGGCGGGTCGGCAGGTCGGCGGCCCCGAAGGCGCTGAAGGCGACCTGGGCGGCCTCCGGGTCGACGGCCACGTTCCACTCGCTGGTGGGCGCCGTGTTGCCGGCGCTGCGATAGCTGCCGCCCATGATCACCAGCCGCCGCAGGAGGCGCGGCAGCTCGGGCTCGCGCAGCACCGCCACGGCCACGTTGGTCAGCGGGCCGACCGCGACAAGGGTGATCTCGCCCGGCCGCCGGCGTGCCTCCGCCACGAAGAGGTCGGCGGCATGCCGCTGCGACAGGGGGCGGCGAGGCGGAGGCAGCTCGGCATAGCCGATGCCTCTCGGGCCGTGCGTTTCGGGCGCCGTGCGCAGCGGCCGCACCAGCGGCACCTCGCGGCCCAGCGCCACCTCGACGTCCGGGCGGCCGGCCAGCTCGAGCACGGCGAGGGTGTTCTCCGCCACCTGCCGGGCATCGACGTTGCCCGAGACGCAGGTCGCTGCCAGCAGCTCGCAGTCCGCCGAAGCGCAGGCATAGAGCAAGGCAAGGCTGTCGTCGATGCCGGTGTCGACATCGAGGATGACCGACATGGGGCGCGGCTCGCTCACGCCGCCATCTTCGCACCGCGACTCGCTCAGCGAGGCTCGAGCCAGCCACCGGATCGACGCAGGCGGAGCAGCCAGGCGGCGCGACCCCGGCCCGCGCCGAGCCGCTTGCCCCAGCTCGAGCGGGCGGCGGTGACGTCCCCGGCGTGCGCGGATCGCCGCTCGATCACGTCGAAGCCCGCAGTGGCATACGCCGCCGATAGTCGCTCGAGGACGCAGGGATCGAGCGGCCCGATACCGGAGGCAGCATCGCCCTGCGTCGCCGAGAGCAGCAGGGTCGCGCTGCCGCCCGGGCGGAGGAGTCGGGCCAGGCCCGTGGTGAACCAGGGCTCCGGGGTCGCCGCGCCGCGCAGCAGCGAGCCCCACGGAAGGTGCACGCGCACCTCATGCGCGAGGCCGCACAGCTCGGCGGGCAGGGCCTCTACGGCGGAGGCCACGAAGAGTGTGTTGGGCAGCCCACCCTTCCGCCCGGTCCGGGCGGCACGGCGGGATGCCTCGGCCATGCGCGACGCGTCCGCGTCCACGCCGATGGCGAGTGTGCCGGGTTCGGCGCGAGCCGTGGCCAGCACGAAGGCGCCGTCGCCGGTGCCGAGATCGATGACCACCCGCTCGTGGCGGGCGGCAAGGCTGATGAGTTAGCCGACGTCCACCTCGGTCAGGCGGCGTCCGTTCACGCTGCGCATGGCGGCAGTCTACGCCCGTCGGCGCGTCGACCGGCGAGGGGTACGTGACCACAGGCTCGGGTGGATCGTGACCTACGGCACGTCTCTTCGTGACGCCTTGCCCTCATCTTCAGTGTGTCGGGATCGACCGATGGCGACCGGCGGCTCGCCAGTCGTGCCCACGCCCACGCCATGGAGGTGCACGTTGGGCCACGTGAGTGGGACCGTTTCCGACCACGCCAGCGAGCCGCGACCGAGCACGGGCCGGTTAGCCCGTCGGAAGTACCAGAAGGAGACATCCGATGTGGAGATCCTGCATACCGATCGTGCTTGGGCTCCTGCTAGCGGCAGTGCCACCTGCGGCGCTGGGCGCCCCGAGCGCGCCACCGGACTATGGCGTCATGAATCCGACGCAGGAGTGTCCCTGGCCCGGCTTCCTCGATCCCGTCCTGGAGAGCATCGGCGTCGAGAAGTGTCTTCCCAACGAGATCGCCTGGACGGACGGTGATGGCATCCGGATCGTCACGGATCCTCTCGTCGGCACCGGCGGCACGTGGGGCAAGGTGACCTTCTGGTGCGAGACCAAGACCGGTTTCGTGTTCCAGGTGCTCGCCGGTGGCCTCGATCCAGTCGCCAGTTATGCCGTCACCGCGACAGACGGGACGTCGACCCACTTCCTGGCCACACTCCACACCGACGTTAGCGGGGCAGGCAAGGTGGGAGGGGTCCACAGGCTGCCGCCAGGCGGCTATGAGTGGGTCATCCACGTGGGGACCGTCCTGAGCAGTCCTGGCACCGACGAGGCCGGCTTTCTCGTCTTCCCCTAGGACGGTGTGACGGTCAGGGGTCGGGTGTGGCGCGCGGGTTTCCACCCGACCCTGCCACTTCCTGCGGGCCAGCTGCTGGTCGACCGGCTCGCCACGACGCCTCGAGCACCGCTCATCGCACTCTGTCTGTTCGGAAGCGCGTGACAAGCGGCCCCCGCAACTCGTGACCTTGGGCCATGTGCCCGCGCCCCACGGAGCTCCAGACTCAGAGGCGGTCGAAGGCCCTGCGAGAGTGCCCGATGGGCCGGATGCACGGGCGAAGGAGGTTCCGAGATGAGACTACTGCGGAGATTGGCGATCCCCATCGGGGTTCTCGCCGCTGTTCTCCTGGCCTACCTGGTCAACCCCTGGTTGCAGCCGGAAGGTTCGCTGCGCCAGCTGGTCACCTACTCGTTCTGGGTGCTCTCGGTCCTGCTCGTGGTGGCCCTCTTCGAGGACCGCAAGCAGGCCGGCGCGCAGGAAGTCGAGATCGACGGCCCAGCCTTCACGCGCTTCCTCTTCCACAACTCCCGGGCGGGCCTTTTCTGGCTCCCGATCCGGCTCTTCGTCGGCTTCGCCTGGCTGGACGCCGGCATCCACAAGCTCTTCCCGGCGGGCAAGCCGATGGGCGCGGGCTGGCTCGACGGCGGCGCCTCGCTGCGGGCCTACTGGGAGCGGGCGGCTGCCATCCCCGAGGCCCCGGCGCGGCCGGCGATCTCGTTCGAGTGGTACCGCGACTTCC
>DASSPM010000070.1:0-11827 GCA_035699625.1 Candidatus Limnocylindrales bacterium
CCGGCGTTACTTCCGGCCCGAGACCATGGCCCTCATCGAGGCCGCCGAACGAGAGCAGGTGGGCCAGGCGCTACTCATCGCCAGCTGACGGATCCGACGTGAGGAGCCGGAGCTCTTACACCACGTCCCGGGACTTGACCCCAGTGCCTGCTGACACACGGTGGGCAGTGCCTGGTGACGGGTGGGCCGGTGCCGGACCTCGAGCCGTTCTCGCCACGGATACCGTGGGCGAAACGTAAGCAACGCCAGCGCTGTTCGCAGGGCGAGCCTCGCTCGACGCGCGCCGCCATCCACGCTCCGGCGGGAGCTAACGAGCGCCTCGCGGCCGCTCGATCCGTGCCGAAGGTTCGCGAGTGGTGCCCCTGGCGGAAACGAGCCGCCGATCCGAGAGCCGGCGCCGACCGCCGTGCCGAACTCTCGCCGCCGACGCCCCTCAGGAGGGATCGAGCTCCTCGAGCAGGCCGACATCGCCCCCGCCCAGCCAGAGCACCACCGATCGGGCGTCCAGCGCCCCCTCTCGCGCGATCGACACCAGGCCGCCGACCGCCTTGGCGGTGTAGATCGGGTCGGCCGGCACGCCCGTCGTGCGAGCCAGCAGCGCGGCTGCCTCGTCGGCCGCGGCGGAGCGGCGTCCGTAGCCCGGCGCCAGGGCCCGGTCGTCGAGCTCCACCGCGAGGTCGAGATCCTCGCTCGCCATGTCAAGCGCGCCGGCCATCTCGGCCACCAGCCGCTCGATCACGGGCCCAAGTTCGGTGGCCGGCCGCGAGACGGTGAAGCCGAGCACGCGCGCGGTCGAGCCCGCCAGGCGCAGTCCAAGCAGCAGGCCCGCCTGCGTGCCGCCCGTGGCGCTGGCGAGGGCGACCAGGTGCGCCGATCGGCCGGCGGCCGCCAGCTGGTCAGCGAGTTCCAGGCCCGCCAGCAGCTGGCCGAACGCACCCGGCAGGCCGCTGCCGCCGACGCCGATGACGAACGGCCGGCGCCTGGCGTCGCGCAGCTCTGTCGCCAGCTGGTCCAGCAGCGCCTCGCGTTCGCGGCGCTCCGCTCCCGTCGTCCAGTGGATCTGCCCGCCGAGCGCTTCGATGAGCCTGGCATTCGGGCCCGGCGTCGCGGGACGGGGACCGGTCAGTACGAGGTGCGCCTCGAGGCCGGCCATGCGGGCCGCCGCTGCCGTCAGCCGGCAGTGGTTCGACCAGCGCCGCCCGGCGGTGACGAGCGCGTCGGCACCTTCGGCCCGGGCCGCGCCGACCAGGAACTCCAGGTTGCGCAGCTTGTTGCCGCCCAGCCCGAGCGGCGCGAGGTCCTCGCGCTTGAGCCCCAGCCAGGCCGGGCCGGCCCCGTCCGCGAGGTCGTCGAGCGCGGCCGCCAGCGCCGGCGCGGACTGCAGCTGGGTCGGGCCGTCGAGGAGCGCGAAGCGCGGCAGCGCGGCCACCTGGTTGCGGGCGGCGTCGACCCGCTCGCGGATGGCGGCTACCCGCTCGCTGGCCGCGGCGACCTGCCCCGGGGCGTCGTTCACGGATGGATGCTAGCCGCGTCGTAGCATTGCCCGCGAAGGAGGCAGCGTGGCCGCCCGCATCCGCCCCACCGACCGCGACACCCAGCCCGGCCAGACCGACGCCATGGAGCGCTCGATCGCCATCTCGGCGGCGACGGTGGGCAGCGTCGGCCTCTTCTCGTCGGTGGTCACGACCGCGCCCGGCGGCAGCACGCGCATCCACCACCACGGCCCCTGCGAGACGAGCATCCACATCGTCTCCGGACGCGCGCGCTACACCTTCGGCCCGAGCGGGCTCGAGGAGACGCTGGAGGCCGAGGCGGGCGACTTCGTCTACATCCCCGCCGGCGAGGCGCACGTCGAGGCCAACGCCTCGGACGACGAGCCGCTGGTGGTGGTGATCAGCCGCGACTGCCCCGACTCGGTGGTGGTCTACCTCGATCAGCCGCCCGGTGACGCGGACGACTGACGGATCGAGCGAGGGCTGGCCGCCGCAGCCGCTGGCCGAGCGGCACCGGCTCTCCGTGCTGCCCTCGCCCGCCGAGCTGCTCGCGGCGCACGGCCTGGCCGCCGCGGCCGAAGAGCCCTTCCCCAACGACGGCTGGTCGGGCGCGCAGCTGACCGCGCTGATCGCTCCCGACGGGCGGCGCTTCGTGCTCAAGCGTGACGCCTGGGAACGCGACTGGATCTGCCGCGCCACGGCCGACTCGGCGCTGCGCGAGGCCTGCCTGGCGGCCCTGCCGCCGGTCCTGCCGGAGGGCATCCGGGCGCCTTTCCTGGGCGTGGCCCGCGACGGCCGCGGCTACCTGTTGCTGATGCCCGACCTGACCGGCCGCCTCTTCGACTGGCAGGCGGTCATCGACCCCGACGCGCTGGAGCGGGTGCTGGCGGGGATGGCGCGCCTGCACACGGGTTGGTCGGAGCCGCCGGCGCACGATCCGGTGGTGGCCTTCCCCTGGTGCCCGCTCGACCGGCGGCTGCTGCTGCTGACGCGGGCGTGCGCGGAGGCGTACCACGCCGAGGGGCTGCCGGTCGCACGGCGCTTCCTCGACGGCTGGGCCGCCTTCGAGCACCACGCACCGCGGGAGGCCGTCGATCTGGTGGAGCGCCTGGCGGCTGACCCTGCGCCGCTCCTCACGGCGCTCGGCCGGCTGCCGGCGGCGCATCTCCACGGGGACCTCAAGCTGGCCAACGTGGGCTTCGACGTGAATGGAGCGCTGCTGCTGGTGGACTGGCAGATGACGCTGGTGGCGCCGGTGGCCGTCGAGCTGGGCTGGTTCGTGGTCTCGAACTCGGGCAGCCTGCCAATGCGCGCCGAGGTGGTGCTCAGGCGTGCGCTCGAGGTGCTGGCCGCGACCCCGGGCGGCGAGGCCGCCCTGGGCGACGCCGGCGCGCAGGCCGACCTGGCGATCCTCGTCGGCCTGTTGCTGCGGGGCTGGCGCAAGGGCCTCGACGTGGAGGCCGGGGAGCGGCTCCCCGCTGGCCGTGCCGCGGATGACCTGCGCTGGTGGTGCCGGCGCGCCCTGGAGGCAGCCGGGCGCCGCCTCTAGCGCCTACGGGACGGTGATCTGCACCGCGGCCGCGTCGCCGTGGCTGGTCTGGATGGTGTAGGTGCCCGCCGGCAGCACGCCCAGGTCCACGTCGGTCGCCTTTTGCACGGCGATCTCGATGCAGACCGCATCGCCCTGGCCGGTGCCTTCCCGCACCGTCAGCGTGACGTTCGAGCCGGCGCGCTGGACATCGACCGAGTCGAGCACGTTGCACGGCTCGACGCCGCTGGTCCACGTCGCGCGGACGATCACCCGGCCCGCGTCGATGCGGGGCTCGAGACGCGTGACGGCCACGGGGTGGACGGCCTTCTGTCCGGGCTTCGGCACCACCAGCTGCGGCTGGCCCAAGCCGGGGTCGCCCGGGTTGCTCGGCATGCTGCCACCACCGCCGCCGGCGATGGGCGTGTTGGGATCGACCGACGAGCCGCCGATGACGCCCGGCAAGTCCCTGGCGGGTGGCGTGGAGGGGAGCGGGGTCGGGGAGGGGGGCGCGCCGGCGCAGGCGGCGAGCGTCAGGGCGAGGAAGATGGGGACGGAGAGGGCAGCCGGTCGTGTCTTCATGGGCCGCCAGACGACGTCACCCGGCGGCCGGTTCCTCCACCCGCGCGATCGGCTCCCAGGTGCCGGCGGCATCGCCCGCCGGTGACGCCCTCACCTCGCGGTCCAGCCATTCGATCAGCGCCCGGGCCCCGAGGCGTTCGAAGATCGCACGTGCCTCGTCGGCTGCCTCGGTCGCGCCGGGGTCGCGGGGCAGCGTCACCGACCACTCGGCGAGGCAGAGTCCGAGCTCGAGGGGCATGCCAACCTCGCGCCAGCGCCGCACGGCATCGCGGTAGAGGGAGCGCGCCTCGTCGTCGCCGGTGAGCGCCTGGCTCGCGGCTTCGATGGTCGCCCGCATGGCGCGATGGACGCGGCCGGCCGGACGGTGCCCTGACGCAGCCTGCCAGGCCTCCGCCGCGAGTCGCCCGTCCCTCGCCCGCACGGCCACGTGGGTCAGCAACCGGTGGCCAGCGATGGCCGAGAATTCACCTTCGCCCGCCGATGCCATCGCCGCCGCAGTCGCCTCGTCGAGCCGTCCGCGGGACAGCCACAGCCAGCCCGACCGGAGATGCTGTGCCGCGAGGCGCTGTGGCTCGGTGGTGCCTGCCAACCCTCGCTGCGCGCGCCGCTCCTCCTCCTCGGCCGCGGCGAATTCGCCACGCAGTGCCAGCACATGGCAGCGAATCAGCGCCAGCATCGCCTCGTCGCTGCCGCGCCCCATCTCGGCGTCGTGCTCGGCGAAGAGGGCCACCCAGTCGCCCGCTTCGAACTGCAGTTCCTGGAGGTTGCTGAGGAAGTAGCCGACCTCCACCGCGAAGCCGAAGCGGCGCGACTGCTCCAGGCCATCCACGATCACGTCCCGCGCGGCGGCGACGTCATCGACCGCCAGCAGGTAGCCGAGGTTGCCCAGCCCGCGGACGAGGCTGGCCCCCATGCCGGGCGCCTGCGCGAGCTCCAGTGCCCCGCGCAGGAGCGCGACACCCTCGCGGATGCGTCCGCGGACACCCAAGACGGTGCCCTTGGTGATGAGCACGTCGGCCAGGACGGCCAGCTGCTCGTCCGCCTCGGCTCTGGCCAGGGCTGCGTCCGACGTGGCCAGCGCTTCGTCCATCCGGTCGGCGAGCAGGTAGCCGCGGGCCAGCTGCGCGGTCGCTTCGAGCAGGCTCGACTCGGTCGTGCTCGGGCTGCGACCGACCATCGCCTCGAGCAGGTCGATCGCCTGGTCCACCCGGCTTACGTCGAGCTTGAGACGCGCCAGCAGCGCCGTGGCGCGCGAGCGGCTGGCGGGGTCGCTTCTCCGGCGCAGGTCCTCCAGCAGCTCCGCCAGCAGTCGCTCGGCCTCGTCGAACCTGCCTGCGGCGTGGGCGGACTCGGCGGCCCGCTGCAGCAGGACCGCACGCTCGGCGGGATCGGCCGTGACCTCGAGGGCCTGTGCGAGGTAGCTGAGAGCCTGGGCGTGTGAGTAGAGGGCCGCTGCGCGCTCCGCGGCACCACGCAACGCCAGCCGCGCCTGGGTCGCGAGCGCGTCGGCCTCGGGGCCCGGCGGGGTGGCTCGAAATGCGTCCATGTAGTGGCTGGCGAGGACGCCGGCCAGCTCGTCGTCGCCGAGGGATTCGAAGTAGCGCGCCGCCGCCAGGTGCCGTGCGCGGCGATCCTTGCGGGCCAGCGTCTGGTAGGCCACCTCGCGGATCAGTCCCTGCACGAAGCCGTACTGGCCGCGCTCCGGCGAGCGGGGATCCACGTCGAGCGCCAGCACCTCGCGCCGCGCGAGGGCCCGCAGGCGCGGCTCGAGGCCATCGGGCGGCATGCCGCTCAGCGCCGACAGTGCCTCCAGGGTGAAGCTCTGGCCGAGCACCGCGGCGTCCTGGACCAGGGCCCGCTCGGAAGGCTGAAGCGTGTCGAGCCGCGCGGCGATGAGGGCCTGCAGGGTCTCCGGCACGGCCAGGTCACCGACCTCGCCGGCCAGGCGATACGCGCCGCCGTCCTCGATCAGGCTGCCCTCGGCCAGCAGGTGGCGCACGGTCTCCACGGCGTAGAGTGGCACCCCCTCGGAGCGCTGGACGATGCGCTCCCGCAGGGCCGCCGGAAGACCGGGCACGATCCCCTCCAGCAGCTGCGCCATGATCGCCGACGGCAGCGGCTCGAGGTGCAGCCGGGTGTAGTCGCGCAGGCCCGTGCCCCAGCCGGCGTGGCGCTCCTCGAGCTCCGGCCGCGCCAGGGTCAGCACCAGGATGGGACGCGCTCGGGCCCATTCGAGGAGATGCTCGACGAAGTCGAGCAGGCCGGGGTCCGCCCAGTGGAGGTCCTCGAAGACGAGCACCGTCGTGCCTTGCTCGCTGACGCGTTCGAAGAAGGTGCGCCAGGCGGCGAAGAGGTCCTGCCGCTCGCCCTCCGGCAGCTCGGTGAGGCCGAGCAGGGCCTCCAGGCGGGGTCCGATCCAGCGCCGCTCCCCCTCATCGGCGACGAACTCCTCCAGCGTCGCCCGGAGCTTGCCGGTCGTCGTCTGCGCATCGTCGTTCTCGGCGATGCCCGAGCGTCGCCGGACCATCTCGCCCAGCGGCCAGAAGGCGACGCCATCGCCGTAAGCAGGCGAGCGCCCCTGGTGCCAGTAGACGGGCTCGACCAGCCCGTCGATGTACTTGAGGAACTCCCAGGCCAGCCGGCTCTTGCCGATCCCGGCCTGGCCCACGACCGAGACGAGCCGAGTGCGGCCCTCGCGGCCGGTGGCATGGAACAGCTCCTTGAGCTGGCGCAACGGCTCCTCACGGCCGACGAAGGGTGGCTCGACCAGCTCGCTGCGGCCGAGCCCGCCACGCTGGGCCACGACGCGCAGGGCGCGCCACGCTGCGACGGGTAGGGCCTTGCCCTTGAGTGTCTGCTCGCCCGCGGGCTCGAAGGCGACGGCCCGCGAGGCGGCGCGCATCGTCGTCTCTGCGACCAGCACGCTGCCGGGGGCCGCGGCCGATTGGAGGCGCGAGGCGGTATTGACGATGTCGCCCGCGACCATGCCCTGGTCGACCGCGCCGACGGTCACGGCCGCCTCGCCGGTGACGACGCCGGCTCGGGCCGACAGGTCCAGGCCAAGTTCGCGGCCCAGTGCCGCCACCGTCTCGAGCAGCTCGAGGCCGGCCCGAACGGCACGCTCGGCGTCGTCCTCGCGGGCGGTCGGGGCGCCCCAGACCGCCATGACCGCGTCGCCGATGAACTTCTCGACCGTGCCGCCGTAGCGCCCCACGACCTGACGCGCCAGGTCGAAGTAGCGCGTCAGCAGCTCGCGCACCTCCTCGGCGTCACGTGCCTCGGCCAGCGAGGTGAAGCCGACGAGGTCAGCGAAGAGGACCGAGACGAACCGGCGCTCGGCTGCTGTCGTGCCGTCCCTGGCGCCGGGCCCGGCCGTACGACCCGTGACCGCGTGGCCTTCGGCGGCCGCCAGCGCGGTACCGCACTCACCGCAGAACTTGGTGCCGGGCGTGTTCGCCGCGCCGCACGCGGCACAGGCAACGGCGAGGCGCGTGCCGCACTCGCCGCAGAACTTGCGGCCCGGCTCGTTGGCGGCGCCGCAGCTGGCGCAGATCACCCTGGCGACGCCCCTCTCATCGTGCGCGCCGCGCTCAGCGCTCCTCGATGCTGATGCGGGTGATGCTCACGGGCGCCGTGGGCCGGTCCTGGGCGCCGGTCGGCGCGCTGGCGATGCGGTCGAGCACGTCCTCGCCGCTGGTCAGCTTGCCGAAGATGGTGTAGTTCGGCGGCAGCCCGTAGTCGGCGTGCATGATGAAGAACTGGGAGCCGTTGGTGTTCGGGCCGGCGTTGGCCATGGCCAGCGTGCCCCGCTTGTACGGCTTGCGCACCGGCTCGTCATCGAAGCGGTAGCCGGGCCCGCCACGCCCCGTGCCGGTCGGGTCGCCGCCCTGGATCATGAAGCCGCTGATGACGCGGTGGAAGATGACCCCGTCGTAGAACCCCTCGCGCGCCAGGAAGACGAAGTTGTTGACCGTCTTCGGGGTGTCGCCCGGCCAGAGCTCGGCGGTCATCGTGCCGGCGCTCGTCTCGATCGTCGCCCGGTAGCTCTTGGCCGGGTCGATGGTCATCGCCGGCGGGCTGGAGTACTGCTTGGCCATCGGCTCCTCCTGCTGCTGCCGCCAGCCTACCGCACGCGGCCGGCTCAGCCGATACAGGCGCCGGTCGAGACGCCGCGGGTCCGCCCGATGGCCGGCCTGATGCGCACCGCCACGTCGGTCGGGGCGAGGGCGTAGCCGACCGCCGGATCGGCGCGCGACTCGGCGAAGACGAGGCCGCCCACCGTGCCATCGCGCAGGACCAGGGGGCCGCCGCTGTCGCCCCGCTCGATGAGCGCGCGCAGCTCGATGATGCGGCGCGTGACGACGCCGCGGCCGTAGACGTCGCGGCCCTGAGCGCGGTAGTCGGCCGTGACCGCGGCCGGGATCGCCGTGAGCGGCCCGCCGCCCGGGAAGCCGAGCGCGGCGCCGGTCGTGCCGCGCTCCGGCACGGCGGCCGCGAACCGCAGCGGGCGTGCCCGGAGGCCGGGCACATGCAGCAGCGCCACGTCCAGCTCGGGGTCGAACAGCACCACGGTCGCCTCGTGCTCGCCGTCGAGGCGGACGGTCACGCGCCGCGTGCCGGCCACGACGTGCGCGTTGGTGACCACGTAGCCGCGCTCGACCACGAAGCCGGTGCCGCTGTTGAGCAGCGAGCAGGCCACGCCCTGGACGCGCGCGGTGCTCTCCAGCGCGCCGGCCGCGATGCGCCGTGCCTCCTGCTCCGACGGTGTGCCCACCGGCGGTGCGGCGGGCGGCTCGAGGCCGGTGAAGACCTGCGGCAGGCCGCTCTCGTCGAGTAGCCGCGCCACCTCGCCGGCGAAGCTCGAGGGCGGCGGCAGCAGCGCATCGAGCGTGCGCACGGCGATCGAGCGCTGCGCCTGAGCGGCCAGGGCCGGCGATGGCCCCGCGGCGACCAGGCCGCCCAGCAGCCAGATGACGAGGAACGCCTGGACGGCGCCGACGAGGGCCCCCGCCACGCGGTCGAGCGCACCCAGCAGGCCTCGCCCAAGGCGGGCCCGCGCCGCTGCCCCGGCGGCGCTGCCCACCGCCTCGCCGACCATCAGCGACAGGAGCAGCGCCAGGAGCACGGCCACGGCACGCACCACCGGCTCGAGGCCGAGCAGCTGCTCGCGGAAGAGCGGCGCCAGGATGACCACGGCGGCCACGGCCGCGGCCGCCCCGGCCAGGCCGAGCAGCTGCGGCAGGGCGCCGCTGCGGAAGCCGGAGACGAGGAAGGCGACGAGCAGCGCCAGCGCCGCCAGGTCGACGAGATTCAGGCGCTCAGCCCACCGTCGGTGCGCGGGTGTCGACCCGCGGCGGGTGCGTCGTCTCCCAGGCGGCGATGGCCGCCTCGCGCGCCAGCAGGTAGCCGATCTCGTCGGTGCCGGCGAGGAGCATCTCCTTGGCGAAGGGGTCGACGTCGAAGGGCAGGTCCTCGTCGCCCGGCAGGTGCACCCGCTGGGCGGCCAGGTCGACGGCCCACTCGGCGTCCGGGTCTGCGGCTACCAGGGCCAGCAGGCGCGCGTGCTCGTCGGGCGAGACGACGATGGGCAGGAGGCCGTTCTTGAGCGCGTTGCTGCGGAAGATGTCAGCGAACGAGGTCGAGACGACGGCCCGGATGCCCCAGGCGACGAGCGCCCAGGGCGCGTGCTCGCGCGACGAGCCCGAGCCGAAGTTCGCGCCGGCGAGCAGGATGCGCCGGCCCTGCATCTCGGGCCGGTCGAGCACGAAGGGCGGCTCCTTGAGTCGCCCGCCGGCCTCGAAGCGCCAGTCGCGGAAGAGGGCGTCGGCGAGGCCGGACTTGTCGGTCGTCTTGAGGTAGCGGGCAGGGATGATCTGGTCGGTGTCGACGTTCTCCAGCGGCAGCGGGATGACCCGGCTGGTGAAGGACTCGAAGGGCTCGGCCACGGCTCGCTCCTAGCCGCCCACGACCGCCGCGGCCCGGTCGACGAACGTGCGCGGATCGGTCACCACTCCCGTCAGCGCGGAGGCGGCCGCCGTCAGCGGCGAGGCCAGGAAGGTGCGCCCGCCGGCGCCCTGGCGACCCTCGAAGTTGCGGTTGCTGGTGCTGATCGCGTACTGGCCGGGCGAGAGCTGGTCGCCATTCATGGCAATGCACATGCTGCAGCCGGCCTCGCGCCACTCGGCGCCGGCCGCGCGGAAGACGTCGGCCAGCCCCTCCTGCTCGGCCTGCCGCTTCACCTCCTGGGAGCCGGGCACGACCATCACGCGCAGCCCCTCGGCCACGCGCCGGCCGCGCAGCACGGAGGCCGCCTGGCGCAGGTCGCTGATGCGGCTGTTGGTGCAGGAGCCGATGAAGACGACGTCGAGGCGCTGGCCGGCGATGGCCTGGCCGGGCTGGAGGGCCATGTAGTCGAGCGCCTTCTCGAGCGCGCGGCGGGCAGACGGGTCGGGCAGGTCGGCCGGGGCCGGCACGCGGCCCGCCACGGGCAGGCCCATGCCGGGGTTGGTGCCGTAGGTGACCATCGGCTGGAGCTCGTCGGCGCTGAGGGTGATGGAGGCGTCGTAGGTCGCGCCCGCGTCGCTCGGCAGCTGCCGCCAGCGCTCCAGGGCGGCCTCCCAATCGGCGTCTCGTGGGGCATGCGGCCGGCCGTGCAGGTAGCCGAAGGTCGTCTCGTCGGGGGCGATGAGGCCGGCTCGGGCACCGCCTTCGATACTCATGTTGCAGATGGTCATGCGCTCCTCCATGGAGAGGGCGCGGATGGCCGGGCCGGTGTACTCGAAGACGTGGCCGGTGCCGCCGGCGACGCCGATGCGCGCCAGCAGCGCGAGGATGACGTCCTTGGCCGTCACGCCCGGCGCGAGGCTGCCCTCCACGCGCACCTCGTAGGTGCGCGGCCGGCGCTGCAGCAGGCACTGCGTGGCGAGCACCATCTCGACCTCGCTGGTGCCGATGCCGAAGGCGAGCGCACCGAAGGCGCCGTGGGTGGCCGTGTGCGAGTCGCCGCAGACGATGGTCATGCCCGGCTGCGTCAGGCCCAGCTCGGGGCCGATGACGTGCACGATGCCCTGGTGGGCCGAGCCGAGGCCGTGGATGGGGATGCCGAACTCGGCGCAGTTGCGCTCCAGTTGCTGCACCTGGAAGGCCGCCTGGCTGTCGAGGATGGGCAGTGAGCGGTCGTGCGTCGGCACCGAGTGGTCGGCCGTGGCCACGGTCTGCCCGGGGCGGCGGACGCTGAGGCCGCGCTGGCGCAGGCCGGTGAAGGCCTGCGGGCTGGTGACCTCGTGGACGAGGTGCAGGTCGACCGCCAGGACGGCCGGCGCGCCCTTGTCCTGGAGGACGACGTGCTCGTCCCAGATCTTCTCGACCAGGGTGCGCGGGCGGGCAGCTTGGCGGGGTGACGGCGCCGGGGTCATGAGGCGAGGGAGCCTAGCACAGCGTGCCGGCGCGACCGGTACGCATCGCTGGTGCGCAGGCTTCCACTGCCCGACATGCATCCGGTGACTCGTAGCCCGCCGAGAGGGCAGATCCCCTGTCTTTCATGCATCCGGTGACTCGTAGCCCCCCGGGAGGGCCGATCCCTGTCCTTCATGCAGGCACGGCATGGTATCCGGGCGCCGGGCCCGGTTAGGCGTCGGCGGCAGGTCGTGGCCGTCGTTCCCACGCACGCGGCGGCCGGCCCGGCGCAACGGGATCTCCCGGCCTCACCGATCGGGGCTGCGGAGTGCTGACTACCATTCCCGTCATGGATGCAGGACAGGGATCGTTGGCCGTCAGCACCGGGCGCCGCAGGTGAGCGTCTGGCGCGAGGTCGGCGCGGGGGTCTTCGTCCGGCGCTACCAGTTCTTCGACCAGGACATCGTGGCCGTCGTGGGCGACGGCGAGCTGCTCGTGGTCGACACGCGCACCACCTACCGCCAGGCCGAAGAGCTGCAGGCCGATCTGCGCACTCTGTTGCCGGCCCGCTGGACCACGATCGTCAACACGCACGAGCATTACGACCACACCTTCGGCAACGGGCGCTTCCGCGGGTGTGCCATCTGGGGCCACGAGCGCTGCGCGGCGCGCATGCGCGAGCGGGGCGAGGCGGCCCGCCGCAGGGTAGCGGGTCAGATACCCGAGCTGGCCGGGGAGCTGGCCGAGGTCGAGATCGTGCCGCCCGACCACACCTTCGCGGAGGCTGCCCAGATCCACGTCGGCGGCCGGCGGGTCGAGCTCTCCTACC
>DASSPM010000071.1:0-20451 GCA_035699625.1 Candidatus Limnocylindrales bacterium
GAGACCGGGTGGCGGCCCCGACGACCCGAACGCCGGGGCTGCCATCTCGTCATGGGCACACGAGTCGTCACCACGCAGCCAGAGCCAGAGGGTGGTTCCAAGGAGGGGGATGAGCTAGGCGACGCGCCCTTCCAGCAGCCATGCGCCGCGTCGCCCCCGGGAGGGTGAGGACGAGCGGCCACGCAACTCCAAGGAGGGAAGAGGACAGTGAGTCCGCTCATCAACAATAGGACCAGCCGGCGCCGCCTCGGCTACGGCGCGGTCATCGCCACCATGGCGCTGGTCGCGCTCGTCGGCGCCGCCCTGGCGTTCAACGCGCCACTCAGCAATTTCGAAATCGACGGCGACCCCAGCGCGGGCGAGCAGGTCGGCAACGCTGGGGGGACCACCGCCGACGGTGTCGACTGGGCACGCATCACCGGCGGCGCCGGAGGTACGGAAGCGCTCGTGTACGACAGCGGCCAGCCGGTCGATTCCGACCCGGCCGGTGGCACGAACCCGTCCGACAACCCGGCCGAACCGGGCACGGCGACGTTCTTCCGTGACGACCTGAAGGTCGATCCCGACGCGACCACCTTCACGAACGGCAACAAGGAGAACGACTGCGTCGAGGTCAAGAACGGCGTCTGCGAGACCTTCAGTGTCGGCGGCACGCTTACCAGCAAGACACCCTGGGACATCGTCTCGGGCTCGGTCCCGCCCAACAAGGACGACCTCTTCGACATCTACACGTACTCGCTCATCTCGGGCAGCCAGGCGGACGTCGTGCTCGGCGCCATCAGGACGAACAACCTGGGCGACTCGCACATCGACTACGAGCTGAACAAGCTCGACTGGGAGCCGTGCGTGGACGACTCGGCGACATTGTGTCCGCGGCGGTCGGAGGGGGACATCCTGATCGCCTACGAGATCAGCAACACGACGCCGACCAAGGTCAGCTTCTTCGTCTGGGACCTCCCGGGTGGCGTCAATGCCGGTGCCGGCAAGCGAGGCGCGTCGACCAGCACGGACGGCTGCGACGGAAACTTGACCGGCCCCAATCCGACCCAGCCGTGCCCGTGGGAGGAAGTCACATTCCCGGCATCGGCTGTCGTGTCGGTCCTCAACAGTGTTGCGGTCAGCGCCCCGCCGTGGGGTAGCCGAACGCCCAATGGCGCTGCGACCACCACGATCCCTGAGTTCGGGTTCTTCGAAACCTTCCTCGACTTCGATCAGCTCGGTTTCGGTCCGGGCTGCCCGGGCTTCTCGTTCGCGTCGGCCAAGGCACGGTCGTCGACTTCTGTGACCTCGGCGATGCATGACCTGGCCGGGCCGTTCAAGATCGACCTGAACACCTGCGGCAAGATCAAGATCATCAAGAATGCGATCCCCGACGACGCACGGGACTTCAGCTACACGACCAGCGGTACCGGCCTGTCCAACTTCACGTTGGATGACGACGGGACCAACACCGGTACTGGCGGGGACATCAAGAACGAGATCGAGTTCACCGTTGCCCCTGGCAATTACACGGTGACGGAGACGGTCCCCACAGGCTGGAGTCTTACCAGCCTGGCGTGCACTGCGACCGGGACTGGCTCCAGCGGAGCACAGGACGGCACTGTCCCAGCGAAGGCCAATATCGTCGTCGGCAACTTGGGCAGCGTGACCTGTACCTACACCAACACCAAGCTCGCCACGCTCATCGTGGAGAAGCAGACCTTCCCGGACGGGGCGACCGGCAACTTCACGTTCACGAGTAGTGGCACGGGCGCCGATGTGCCCGGGTTCCCTGGCAGCATCACGTCCCCGGACGACAACGTCCTGTCGGACGGCCAGTCGTTCACCGTCGCGAACCTAGACCCGGCGAACGACTACAAGATCGTAGAATCCGACCCGAGCCCGAACTTCGATCTGACGTCGATCTCCTGTGACGATGGATCGAGCACGGATGCGAGCAGCGGCGTCGTGAGCACGCGAACGGCGACCTTCAAGCTCGAGCCAGGCGAGACCGTCAAGTGCACGTTCACCAATACACAGCGGAACTCGCTGATCATCTCCAAGAAGGCAAAGGACGCCAGCACTGCCACGACCGGCAACGAGCCGCTCGGCGGGGTGACATTCACGATCAGCCCGAATCCGCAGACCGGCACGGGCACTCTCGTTGTTACGGACCTCTTTGCCGCTGAGGCCAGCGGGACCGATCAGTTCCGCAGCGCAACAACTGGCAAGGGTCTGATCTGTATCGACAACGTGCTGACAAGCATCACGTCGTTCTCCATCACGGAGTCGGTCCCGACGGGGTACTCGGTCGTCGGACCGAACCCGAAGACCAGCATCACGTCGAGCGTCGGTACCTGCGCCTCCAGGGGCACGAGTGCGACGGCGAATGCGGCATTCGTGAACGAGCCGCTCTCCAACTTCACCGTGACTTTCGTCTCGCAGGCGGCAGGCGCCAATGGGACCGCCAACTCCGGTTCAGGCGCCACCAAGGCCATCATCACCTGCAAGGATGAGAACGGCACGACGCTGACGCTTGACAGCGGGACCAACGACCAAACGGAGACGTACACCAACCGCCTCCCCAACTCGACCATCGATGGCACAAAGGTGTATACCTGCACCATCTTGATCGATCCGTAAACGGGCGAGAAAGCAAGAGAGGGAGCTCCTCTGAGCTCCCTCTCGAGCACATCAGTCGAAGGGAGAGGGCGGCCAGATGGCCGCCCTCTCCGCTAGCTATTCGACCGCGACGGTCGTCTCCGCCTTCAGGACCAGCTTGTGACCGCGTCCGTCCTGGAAGACCTTCACGACATACGAGCCGGGCTGGCCGAAGTACGGCCAATCGAAGTTGATCGTTCCGTCCGCATAGACGGCCGTGGAAGTGATCGCGCCGGAGATGTCAAGGACCGCCTTGCCTTGGGATGCGTCGTAGCCGGAGCCGGTGAACTGCACGACAGTGCCGGCAGCACACGGATTGCACGACGGAACGACCGTGGCGCTGACCGAGCTGCGGCCGCCGTTCTTGGGCGCGGCCATGACGGCGGTGCCGCCGACGAGGGCGACGGCCAGCAAGGCGATGAGTCCGGCCTCGGCGAGCGCCATGCTGGCGCGCGAGGTCAAGCTCCTGAACGTGGACATGGTCTCGAGACCTCCTGTGGAGTCCCCGCAGCGCGCTTCGCCCGAAATCGATGCGTCGCACCGGTAACCCGGCTGACTGGATCTCTCCAGCCCCGTGGCTTTGCGTCCCCGGCTCACACCGGGTTTGCCTTTATCAGTGCCAGCCGCAGAAGCGCTGGCCGCTTGAGGTTCCCAGGGGCGTCGGCCCCGATCGGGATCTCGCTGCTGGGGACAGCCTAGGTACCCGCGGGCAGTGGGCCAATGACCACATGGTACCCAGGGCGGGCGATATCGGTCCTGCCGCCGCTCGCCCACACGCGTGAGCGGTGCGCCGCGGCACCACTTGCTGCGCGTTTCGGCGCGGGTCATTGATTCGGCAAGGTCGAGGCGCCAAGATGCGTGCGTGACCGATCCGCGTCGAGCCCGGGCCGCCTTCCTCGCGCTGGCCGCGCTGGCGCTGGCGGTGCTCGTGGCGCTGCCCACGCTGGCGACCCACGCGCCGGGTCACTCGCCCAAGCCCGACAAGTCGAAGACGCCCGAGACGCAGGTCACACTGCGCGGCCAGGTGGGCGCCACGACCGACGCCGAAGGCAAGACGACGTACACGCTCAGCGCCGATGGCAAGACCTACGAACTCGACGCCGGGCCGTCCTGGTTCCACGGCGACAAGCACCCGCTCAAGGCGTTCGTGGGCAAGACCGTGACCGTCGTGGGTGGCCAGCGCCAGGGCTCGCTCGCGGTCGATGTCGAGACCGTCGACGGCACGCGCCTGCGCGCGGCGGGCAAGCCACCCTGGGCGGGCGGCTGGAAGAAGGTCGGCAAGGCGCACCCCGGCTGGTCGCAGGAGAAGGCCGACCGCATGAAGGCCAAGTTCGGCGACTGCTTCCCGCCGGGGCAGTGCAAGGACAAGCCGAACAAGGGCGCCGACGGGGACGACTCGCCCGCACCGGGTCCCGGAGGCGGCTGAGCCTGGGGGATCGGACGACGCGTCTGCTGCTGGTAGACGCGATCACGCGAAGAGGTCTGCGACCGTGCGGAGGATCACGCCCTCCTCCTGAGCCCTCGCGCGAAACTCAGCGGTGAAGCCCTCACGAGAATAAAGGGCGAGCTTGGTGTGGGCGGGGTCATAGCCCGGGACATGGAGGACAGTGCGGCGGAGTTGGAGGAGGCTTGCGCCGTCCTCGAGTTGATTCGCCCACTTGACCTCACCCGCGAGGACAAGCTTCTGTCCGTCGTAGCCGACCAGTTCGATCTCGCCTTCACGCGTCCGGCGCGTGCCCGGATAACGCTCGTCGGGGACTGGTCCCCACCAGGCCCCGACCCTTGCTCTCTTCGGATACTGGGGGTCCGAGCCCACCGCGCGAAGTGCGTGGTCGCGGACGGCATCCTCGAAGGCAGGCGTGGACACGAACTGGTCGAGCCGGTCGCGAACTCGTTCCCGAAAGACCTGAGCGGGGCGGCGGGCCTCGAGATCCGTCCGATTCGCACGCACGAACTCGAACCACGAACGGAGATAGTGGTCTCCGAGCCGCCAGATGCCTCGGCGCGATGACTCGGCAGAGCCGATCGGGGTGAGATGCTCGACCATGTGCAGTCGGCCAAGCTGGTTGAGGTACTTGCTGACCGCACGTGGCTCGACCCCAGCGCGGTCGGCGATCTCCGACTGGCGAGTCGCACCACCGGCCACAGCTGCGATGATCGAAAGGTACGTCGCAGCATCGGCCGCGAGTTCCTCCTTGATCATGAGCTCGGCCTCCTCGTAGAGCACTGCGCCCTTGCGGAGGAGTCGATTGATGATGTTCCACTCGAGCGATCGTGTGGGCTCCCACTGCTCGAGGTAGTACGGGATACCACCGAGGAGCGCCCACGCACGCAACCGATCGGCGGCAGACCAGTCAGCAAAGAACCGCCCGGCGTCCCGGTACCCGAGAGGCGGGAGCTGCTCTCCCCAGGTTCGGCGCCCATACAGTGGACCGTGAAGGACGTGGCGTTCGTAGAGTGTGATCTGGCTCCCGGCGAGCACGACAAAGAGCGGAAGATCTTCGCGACGGATGTCCTCGATCGCGGCCTGGAGCAGGGACGGGAGGCGAGGCGCCGAAACGACCAGCCTTGGAAACTCGTCGAGAACGAGCAGCAGCGGGTGCCCGTCGCGCTTTGCGTCGCGGCTGAGGCGGAGGATCATCGCGATCGCGGCGTCCCAGTTGGCGAGCGGCTGGGCACGCAGACCGGCGTCGTCTCGGTAGGCCATGATCCGCTCGGTGAATCGAGCGAGTTGCTCGGTGACGGTCCCTTCGTCGGCCTGGAAGGTGATGGCGGGCTTTCCGGCCGCAAACTCGTCAAGGAGGCGCGTCTTGCCGACCCGGCGCCGACCCCAGAGGAGTGCGAGCTGGAAGCGGGGCCCCCAGAGTTCGTTGAGGGCCTCGAGCTCGTCGTCGCGATCGACGAAAGGCGCCACCGTTCCACCTCGCCTCGAAGACTACTGCTGAGTAGCCTACTGGTCAGTAGTCTAGAGGGTCGGTCAAGGCGTCCAGCAGCACTGGCCGGTTTTCGCCTGGACATGGTGGGCCGGGCCGCGGTCGGGCACGCGGGCCCTCAGCGTCGGCTAACGGTCACCACGGGTGCCGCTGAGCGAAAAGGGCCGTACCCTGGCTACGGACGAGCCGCGCCAGCGGCCAGCCGCGTACGATCAGACGTCGACCGTGCGGCCGGGCGTGATGGCGCGCACGACGACCACGGTCAGGATGGCGCCCATGGTGGCGATCAGGATGCTGCCCAGGTCGAGGCCGTCCACGGTGCCGATGCCGAGCGCCGAGGCGACGAAGCCGCCCACCAGCGCACCGACGATGCCGAGCACGAGGGTGCCCAAGATGCCGCCCGGGCCGCCGACCAGCAGGTTGGCCAGGAACCCGGCGATCAGGCCCAGGATGATCCAGCTCAGGATGCCCATCAGATCCTCCTTCGAGTGCACACGGATGAATCTGACGATGGCCGCGGGAGCGTCGCGTCGGCGAGGCGCTAGACGACGAGGAGCATTGCGTCGCCGTGACGGATGCCTCCCGCCGAGATCGAAGGGATAACGCCACCTGGGGCGGTCAGACCTTCAAAGCCAGGTCGGGAGTGAATGGTCAGCCGAGCTGCCCGCCGGGCTCGGTGGCGACGACGTCGGCGCGCACGCCGCGCTTGGAGAGCTCCTCGCGCAGCGCCTCCGGCGTACCGGCCAGGATGGGGAAGGTGCCGAAGTGGGTCGGCACGACGGTGTCCACGCCGAGCAGCTCGACCGCGAGCGCCGCCTCCCGCGGGCCCATCGTGAAGTGGCCGCCGATGGGCAGGATGGCCACGTCGGGCCGGTACAGCTCGGCGATGAGGCGCATATCGCCGAAGACCTGCGTGTCGCCGGCGAAGTACACCCGATGCCCGTTCTCCATCTCGATCACGAAGCCGACCGGCTCGCCCAGGTAGACGGGCGCCGGGTTCTCGAAGGCCTGGATGCCCGTGGACCAGTCGCCCGCGGAGTGGTCGGCCGAGACCATGGTCACCTTGATGCCCTTCATCTCGACCATGCCACCCTTGTTCATGGCCACCACCGACTGGCTGCCGCCGGGCAGGTGGCGTCCCAGCCAGAGGCTCAGCTCGTGGATGCAGGGCCAGTCGGGCCGCAGGCGGCTGGCGAGCGGGATGGCATCGTCGGCGTGGTCGAAGTGGCCGTGGCTGAGGAGCAGCAGGTCGCAGGCGGTGACCTGCTCGGGACGCGTGGGCGACTTCGGGTTGCTGAACCACGGGTCGAGCAGGATGTGCACGCCGCCCGGCGAGACGATCTCCCAGCACGAGTGGCCGTACCAGCGGTATCGCGTGCTCGCGTCGATGCCCATGACTGCCCTCCGCAGTTCGTCGTCGGTCGTGGTCCGTGCGGCGCCATCCTAGCCCGAGGGCCCGTTCGCTACACTCGGCTCCGTGCCCACCCAGCCCGTCGCAGGCAGCCTTGCCTACAGCCTCTGGGCGCTCCTCGCGCCGCTCGCGCTGGGCATCGTGGCCGCGGCCGTGGCGGCCCGCCTGCTGACCGACGCGACGCGCGGCTACGTGGCGCTGACGGCGTTCCTCGGCGGCCTCCTCGCGTTGGCGGCCCTGAGCGTGGACAGCGGTTTGCCGGCGCCCGGGGCGCTGCGCATCGTGGCCGCGCCGGAGCTCGACGGCGCCCGACGCGCCGGCCTGCTCCTCCTCGCCGGGGGCGGCTTCTCCTACACGGTGGTGGTGGCGGCGCGCGGCGCGCGCGCCCCTGTGCTCGGCGTAGCCGCCGTCGCTTGTGGCGTGCTGGCCATCGTCCTGGGCGCCGTCGGCTGGGAGGGGAGCCTGGCGGTGGGCCTGCCCGCCGGGCTGCACCTGCTGGTGTTGGCGGCGGCCACCGGTGGCGTCACGGCGGCCATGATCCTGGGCCACTGGTACCTCGTCACGCCGCACCTCTCCGAGCGGCCGCTGGTGCTCGCCGCGCGCGCCCTGACCCTGGTCCTGGCGCTGCAACTGGCGCTCTTCGTGGTCTGGGCGGCCCTCGGGCTGGGCACCGACGGGCGGCCCTTCGCGGCGCTCGTCGGCGGTGCCGCCATCTTCGTCTGGCTGCGCCTGCTGGTCGGGCTGGCCTTCCCGCTGGTGCTCTCCTGGATGGCCGAGCGGACGGCCCGCAGCCGGTCCATGGAGTCGGCCACTGGCCTGCTCTACATCGACACCGCGGCCATCCTCGCGGGCACCATCGTGGCCACGGCGCTCTGGGTCGGCGCGGGGCTGCTGGTGTGAGCGCATGGCCGATGGCATGAGCGCGCGGACGGCGACCGCCACGATGACCATCCGCGTGCGCCTCTTCGCCCTACAGCGGGAGCAGCTGGGCCGGCGTGAGCTTGGGCTCGAGCTGCCGGCCGGCGCGAGCATCGGGGATGCCTGGCGGCGCCTGGCGGAGCTGCACCCGGTGCTCGCCGGGGCGACCGAGAGCGTGCGCTTCGCGTGCAACGGCGAGTACGCCTCGGCGACCGATGTGCTGGCCGAGGGCGACGAGCTGGCGATCATCCCGCCCGTCGCCGGCGGAGCGGCCGGCACGCGGGTGCGGCGCATCGCGCTGGCCGAGGAGCCCATCGACGACGCCCTCATCGCCGAGCTGCGCCGGGCGGTGACCACGCCCGAGGACGGCGCCGCGGTCGTCTTCGTGGGCACCACCCGCCGCACGCCCGGCACTCCGGCGCCGGGCCAGGAGCGCGAGGCCGAGCGCTACGCCGGCGAGGAGGTCGAGGGCCTCGACTACGAGGCCTTCGAGCCGCTCACCAGGTCGGTCCTGGGCGCCATCGCCGACGAGATCGATGCGCGCTTCGGCGTCCGGCGGCTGGCCATGGTGCACCGCGTGGGCGAGGTGGCGGTGGGCGAGACCAGCGTCGTCATCGTGGCCGCGGCGCCCCACCGGGAGGCGGCCTTCGATGCCTGCCGCTACGCCATCGAGGAGCTCAAGGCGCGCGCCCCGGTCTGGAAGTCGGAGCGCTTCCGGAGCGGCAGCGTCTGGCTCGGCCGGCCTGCCCGCACCGGGCCCGACCCGGGCGTTGCGGGCGCGGGTGGGCCGGAAGCCCGGGAACCGCGCCCATGAGGGTCTACATCTCGGTCGACATGGAGGGCATCGCCGGCATCAGCCACCCGGCGCCGACCGGCCGCGACGACAGCGCCTACGGTGCCGCCGCCGAGCTGATGCTGGGCGAAGCCAACGCGGCCGTCGAAGGCGCCCTGGCGGGCGGCGCGCAGGAGGTCGTGGTCAACGACAGCCACGGCCAGATGTTCAACCTGCCGGCGGAGCGGCTGCACGCCGCGGCGCGCCTGGTGCAGGGCCAGAAGCCGTACAGCATGGTCGAGGCGGCGGCCGAGGGCCGCTTCGACGTGGCCCTCTTCGTCGGTTATCACGCGCGCGCCGGCCACCCCCGCGGCACCATCGCCCACACCTACACCGGGCGGCCGACGTTGACCAGCCTGGCCGGGCGACCGGTCGGTGAGTACGGCATCAACGCGCTCTACCTGGGCGGTCTCGGCGTGCCCGTGGGCATGGTCGCCGGCGACGATGCCCTGGCCGAGGAGGTCGAGGCCTGGCTCCCGTGGGCCGAGCGGGTCGTGGTCAAGCGGGCCGTGGGCGGCAACGCGGCCGACTCGCTCCACCCCTCCAAGGCCCGTGAGCTGGTGCGCGAGGGAGCGCGGCGGGCGGTCGAGCGTGGGGCGGCGGGCGAGCTCCGGCCGCTCGTTCTCGAGGCGCCCATCGTCGTGGCGGTCGAATTCGCCAAGCCGGTCATGGCCGACCTGGCCGCACTGGCGCCCGGCTTCTCGCGCGAGGGCGATCGCGGCGTGCGCTACGAGGCGGCCGACGCGGTCGAGGCCTTCCGGGCCTTCGTGACCGCCGTCCGCCTGGCCGGCACGGCCGACTGATGGCCGGGCGCGGCGCCGCAACGTCCGGACCGCCTGCGTCGCGTGGCCGAGCCCGCGACCTGGGCATCCGCATCGGCCTGCTCCCGTCGGGTCCGACCGACTCGATCGTGGACGTGCCCGGTGTGCGCGTCGGCCACGCCACGGTGTGGCGCGACGAGGCGGCGCCGCCCCACGGTCGGGGCACCGCGCGCACCGGGGTCACGGTGGTGGTGCCCTTCACGCCGGCCGAGCTGCTCGAGGCGCCCGTGGCGGCCGGCGGCGCGGTCCTCAACGGTGCCGGCGAGGTCACCGGCCTGCAGTCGATCCTCGAGTGGGGCGTGCTCGAGACGCCGATCGCGCTGACCAGCACGATGGCCGTCGGGCGCGTCTACGACGGGCTGGTCGAGGCCATCGCCGGCGCGCCCGACTTCCCCGCCGACGGGATCATCATCCCCGTCGTGGGCGAGTGCGACGACGGCTACCTCAACCACGCCCGACGGGTCCAGGTGGATGCCGGCACGGTGCGGGCGGCGCTGGACGCGGTGCGCGGGTCGGAGGCGGGCGCCGTGCCCAACGGAGCCGTGGGCGCCGGCACGGGCATGATCTGCCATGAGCTCAAGGGCGGTATCGGCGGGGCGTCGCGCGTGGTGGCCGCCGCTCGCCGGGGCTACGCACGGGACATGTCGCCAGCCAACGAGCCGCGCCCCAGTTTCACGGTCGGGGTGCTGGCGCTCACCAACCACGGGCGGCTGGAGCGGCTGACCATCGATGGCGTGCCGGTCGGCCGCACCTTGCGCGCGGAGGGCTGGCCCGAGGCAGGCCTGGCCGCCGGCGGGGTCGCCCGGCGGCTCGAGGGCGATGCCGGGTCGTGCATCGTGCTGGTGGCCACCGACGCGCCGCTCGACCCCCGCCAGCTGACGCGACTGGCGCGACGCGCCGGCATGGGCCTCGCGCGGGCCGGCTCGTACGCCGGCCACGGCAGCGGCGACCTCTTCGTCGCCTTCTCCACCGGCACGCGCATCGTGCGCGACGGGCCGGCACTCGTGGAACGGACGGCCTTCAACGACGAGTACCTCGACCCCCTCCTCGCGGCCGTGGTCGAGGCGACCGAGGAGGCCGTCGTGGACAGCCTAATGGGCGCCGACACGGTCGTCGGCCGCGACGGGCACGCCGCCCCGGGTCTGCCGCTCGAGCGGACCATGGAGCTGCTGCGCGAGACCGGCCGGTGAGCGACCCGCGCTCCCTCGAGGCTCGCGCCCACGAGCTGCGCGATCGCGCCGGCGCGATCGCGGCCGGCTTCAGCGAATCGGCCGATGGCCTGACCACGGCGGCCTGCGAGCGCGCCGTGCTGCGCCTATTGGGCGTGGAGGGGCTGGATGCGGTCGGGCGGCCGCTGGCGCACGAGGTCGTCGAGCGCTTCGCCGCCCTCGGGCCGGGGCGCATCGCCGGCGGCATCGCGTTGCCCTTCGCCGCGGCCGTGCTCGAGTACGACCTCACCCCCCAGGCGCTCGCGCTCGAGGTGGCGGAGGGCCACGTCGACCTGGGGCTCGAATCCGAGCTGCTCCAGGAGCCCGAGCGCCGTCAGTCCGCCGAGCGCGCCGTGCGTGAGTGGATGGACGCGGCCTGGCACCGCGCCGACGCCAACCGCATGGCGACCGGCGAGCTCCGGGAGATGCTGCGTGAGCCCACTCCGCCGCTCGTCGGCGTGGACCTGCCCACGACCTCTGCGGCCGAGACGGCCACCATCGCCGCCTCGACCATCCGCGCCGGTGCCGACCTGGTGCGCGTGGCCGTGCCCCGCGATCGGGAGCTGACCAGGGCCCTGGGCGAGGAGGTCGAGTCGGCAGATGCGGCCGATGACCCGGCCCTGGCGCCGGGCGGCAGCCAGCGGGGCATCGCGCACCTGCGGCATGCCGTGGACGAGACGGCCGCCGAGCTGGGCCGCTACGTCTCGCTGGCGAGCCGGGCCGTCGGCCTGGCAGCGCCGGAGCAGGCGGTGGTGGCCGCCTTCGAGCGAGTCGATCTCCTCTTCAGCGACCCGCTGCGGGCCGTGGTCGAGCTCGGCGTCGAGCCCGGGCGCGCCCTCGCCGACCACCGCTTCGCCTTCCGCATCGTGCAGCGCGCGGGCACGACGGCGGTCATCGGTGCCAGCGCGGTGGCGGCCGCCCCGGAGATGGCGCGGGGCGAACCCCTTGGCGCCACGGCGCGCTCGGGCCGCGCCCTGGCGCTGCAGGCCATCGGCGTGGCACTCGCCGGCGAGGCCGGCCTCTCCCCGGAGCGGGTGCTGGTGGGGGCCGCGCCGCCGGACCTGCTCGTCGAGCGGGCCACCCTGCCGCTCGGTGTCGCCGAGGTGGCGCTGCGGCGCGCCGTCTTCCCCGGGCACCGGCTGGTGGTGGACGTGCCCGAGGCGGCCGAGCCTGTCGCCGGCTGGCCCGTGGCCGTGGTCGCCTGGCTGCCCGGCGGCGAGTCGCCGGCGCTGCTGATGGGCCACGCTCCCGCCGGGGCCGGACTGCTCGACCGGCTGCGCGACGCGGCCGCGGCCGCGGGCTGGCTCGACGACGGACGGGCGATCGGCGCCATCCGGGGAGCGGTCCTCGAGCAGGCGGAGGCTGCCCTGGAAGCCGCCCTGGCGACACTGCGCACGCTGGCCGCCGAGGGCTGGGAGCCGCTGCTCGGGCTGCCCGGCGATGCCGGCGCTGCCGGCGCTTCGCGTCTCGGCGCGGCGCGCGTCTACGAGCGGCGCGACTACCTCGACCCGTTGCGCTGAGGGCCGGCCGGCGGCCGGCCGTGCTGCGCCTCAGCCCGTGTAGGCGCTCTCCGGATCGAGCTCCTCGCGGATCAGTCGCAGCTCGTCGGCGGTCGGCTCGGGCGTGGTCGTCAGGCGGTCTGAGACTCTCGGCGGCCAGCCCATGGCCTGCCGCGCCTGCTCCAGGCTGACGCCCGGGTGGAGTGCGTCGAGGCGCATCTCGCCGCTCTCGTCGAAGTGGTAGACGCCCAGGTCGGTGACGACGACGGAGGGCCCACGGCCGAGCCAGCCCTGCTCGCGCCGGGTGCGCTCCGACTGCTCGGCACCGCCCAGGTTGCCGGGCGAGGTGCGGAAGTCGATGCGTTCCACGAATGATCGCGCGCTCTGGCGCATGATCACGAAGACCTGGCGCGCGTTGATGGCGATCTCGCAGGCGCCGCCCGAGCCGGGCAGGCGCACCTTGGGGTCGGCGTAATCGCCGATGACCGTGGTGTTGATGTTGCCGAAGCGGTCGATCTGCGCGGCACCCAGGAAGCCCACGTCGATCAGGCCGCCCTGGAGGTAGAAGCCGAAGAGCTCGAACATGCTGGTCACGGCCGTGGCGCCGGTGACGATGGTGGGGTCGCCGATGGAGAGCGGCAGCCGCGCCGGCCGAGCGCCGAAGACGCCCGCCTCGTAGACCAGCTCCAGGTGCGGGGCCACGGTCCGGCGAGCCAGGTTCACGGCGATGTTGGGCAGGCCCACGCCGACGAAGCAGACGCGCTGCCCGGCCAGCTCCCGCGCCGCGGCCACGATCATCATCTCGCTGGCACTGAACGCGCCGCCGCTGGGTTTGGCGGTGGCGGGGGTCGTCTCCTGCACGGCCGTAGTGTGCCGGGTCGCGACTCGGCGTGTCTCCGCCTTTGCGTGCCGCCCCGGTCCTGCGTGCCGCTCCGGTCCTGCCTGCCGCTCGGTCCTGCGTGTCTCCGCGCCTCCGTGCCGCCCGGTCCTACGTGTCTCCGCTCCTCCGGGCCGCCTTCCGCCGACCGATGACCAGGCCCAGCAGCAGCCCGACGCCGGCCGCTCCGCCGGCCAGCCCGAGCGAGCCGGGCGATGCACCGGCTGGTCGCGTCTCGAGCGACTCCCGGGATGTGGCGTCGCTGGGCGCGGCCGCCGCGACCGCGCCCGCCGCGGTGTCGCCGGCTGCCCTGGCAGGTCTCCCCGCCGCCGACCCTGCCGCGTCCCCGACGACGACGGCTCCGCTCATGCCGGGGTGCAGGTAGCACTGGTAGGGGTAGATCCCCGGCTCGTTGAAGCGGTAGCTGGCGGTATCGCCGTGCCCGAGTTCCTCGACACTACCCCAGCCGACGCCGGTCACGGCGTGCGTGCCTCTGTCGTCGTTGCGCCAGGTGACGTCGCTGCCCGGCACGACGTGCAGGATGACCGGCCCGAAGGCGCAGCCGGCGATGGCCACGTCCGCGCCGGGAGCGGCCCCCGTGTTTGCCGTGGCCGGCCGCGCGTGGCAGCCGCCCCCGGCCGTGACGACACCGCCTCCGAGTGCGATGGCGAGAAGGGCGAGCGAGCCGCCCGCGAGTAGCGATGCCGGTCGGCGCATCAGTATCACCTCCGAGGCTGTTCCACGTGCCCGATACACCGGTCGCCGCGGCTCGGTTCCGCCCGGATCGCTCCGACTGCTCGTTCGGGGACGCGCCAGTGCATCTCTTCTCGTGCCGATGCGTCTCGGCTCGTACGCCGGCCCGTCTCTGGCGTCGATGCGCCCCCGGACTGGTATCCGAGGATCGAGGCGCATCGTCTGGCGTACAGCCGTGCACGGACTGCTATCCGGGAGCCGGCCGCTCCCTGGCCCCCTTGGGGCCGCGTTTCCCTGAGTGGCCACGCTCAAGCGTCGCGCCGTCCGGGCGCCGCCGCGGTCCGCGAAAGGCTCGGTCCCCGGATATGAGTCCGTGCATGCATATGGGCCAGGCTCCGACCGACCGGCAGCACCCGCGGCCGGCTGGCGGCGTCCGATGGGCCAGCCGCGACCGGCGCGCGGAGGCTGCGACCGGCGCACGGAGGCTGCTCGATGGCGGCCATGCACTGGCGCCGACGCGGCCCGACGCCCGAGGCGACCGCGCTAGCGGTACACCCCGTAGTCGACCTCGCCCGACGGCGCGGGTCCGGGGCGCAGCCCGGCCACGCGCTCGGCGCCGAGCTTCTCGACGTACTCGGCGCGCCCCGACACGCCGTGCACCCACTCGTCGAGCCAGGCGTCGAGCGCGGCCGCGTCGCGGCTGATCGCCTCCCAGTCGAGGTAGAAGCGGTTGTCGCGGTCGTAGTAGCCCTGCGCATACGACGGATGCGCGCCGAACGGCTCGACCACCACGGCGTCCACGATGAGGCCGGGGATGATGGTCCGGTTGGGGTCGGCGCGGATGACCGCCTCATCGACCAGCTCCTCGACCACGACGATCACCCGCCCGGCGGCGAAGGCGGCCTCCTTCTGGCAGCCCAGCAGGCCCCAGACCTGCGTGTCGCCCGCGGCGTCGGCGCGCTGTGCGTGAACGATGGCCACGTCGGGCCGCAGCGGCGGCACGGCGTAGACCTGCTCCTCCCCGAACGGCGAGCGCAGTGGCCGGATGTTGGGGTTCGCCTGGGGCATGTCCGTCTCGAAGTAGGAGCGCAGCGGGAAGAAGGGCAGGTTCATGGCCCCCGCCGTGTAGCGGCCGACCATGCCGAAGTGGCTGTACTCCTCGATCTCGAGGGGCGCCGGGTCGGCCGACTCGATACGCCGCCGGACGGCGTGCAGGCTGCCCACGCCGGGGTTGCCGAGCCAGGAGAAGACGAGCTTGCGGGCCACCCCGGCACCGATCATCTGGTCGTAGATGACGTCCGGCGTCAGCCGGCAGAGCGTCAGGTCGCGCCGGCGCTGGCGGATGATCTCGTGGCCGGCGGCGAAACTGATGAGGTGCGTGAAGCCCTCGATGGCAACGCTGTCACCGTCGCGTACCAGCTCGGCGACGGCGTCGCGAAGCGTGGCGACCTTGGATGTCACCGCTGGGTCTCCGCCCCGCTCACCGCTCGCCCCCCGGGCCGCTCACCGCTGGCCCCCGGGCCGCTCACGCGCGCATCTCCGCCGAGGTCACCCGCCGGCCTCGACCTCGTTCAGCGCGCCGGCCGCCTCGGCCATGGCCATCACCTTTGGCCGCGCTGCCTCGACCTCGGCGACGGCCTCTTCGAAGATGCGCAGCGCGGTGGCCATCTCGGCCTCGCTCACCGTCAGCGGCGGGGACATGCGCACGGCGTCCTCGCCCGCCTCGAGCACCAGCAGACCACGCCGGAAGCAGGCCCACTGGACGGCCTCGGCCGTCTCGCCCGAGTCGAACTGGACGCCAAGCATCAAGCCCAGGCCGCGCACGTCGCGCACGATGCGCTCGTGGCGGCGGATAAGCGGTCGCAGCCCGTCGAAGGCCTGCTCGCCGCGCAGTCGAGCGTTCTCGACCAGGCCCTCCTCGAGCAGCCGGATCGTCTCCAGTGCCGCAGCGCAGGCGACCGGGTTGCCGCCGTAGGTGGAGCCGTGCGCGCCGGGCGGCCAGGTCATCACCTCCGCCCGGGCGACCATGGCGCCGATGGGCATGCCCGAGCCGATGCCCTTGGCGGTCAGCAGGATGTCCGGCTCGACGCCCCAGTGCTCGACCGCCCACATGCGCCCGGTGCGCCCGGCGCCCGACTGGACCTCGTCGGCGACGAGCAGGATGCCGTGCTCGTCGCAGATGCGGCGCAAGCGCGGCAGGAAGTCGCGGTCGGGTACGACGTAGCCGCCCTCACCCTGCACGGGTTCGACGATCACGGCGGCCACCTCCCGCGGCGGCACCAGCCGCTTGAAGACGCGCTGCTCCAGTTCATCGAGGCCGGCGCTGCCGAAGGGCACGTGGACCACTCCCGGCAGGAGCGGCCCGAAGCCGGCGTGATACTTGGCCTTCGAGGCGGTGAGCGAGACGGCGCCGTAGCTGCGGCCGTGGAAGCCGCCGATGAAGGCGACCAGGTACTGCCGCCCGGTGTGGTAGCGGGCCAGCTTGATGCCGGCCTCGACGGCCTCGGTGCCGGAGTTGGTGATGAAGGCGCGCGAGGCGCCCGAGAAGGGCACGATGCGCACCAGCTCGGCCGCCAGCTGCGCGTAGATGGGCAGGTAGAAGTCCGAGGCGCTGTAGTGGACCAGCTCGCGCGCCTGGTGCTCGATGGCCGCCAGGACGCGCGGATGCCCGTGGCCGGTCGAATTGACGGCGATGCCGGCGGCGAAGTCGAGGAAGAGGTTGCCGTCGATGTCCTCCACGGCCAGGCCCTCGCCGCGCACCGGCACGAGGGGATAGGCGCGCGGCAGGCTGGGCGAGGTCACGCGCTCGTCGAAGGCGACGTGCTCGCGGGCCCTGGGCCCGGGCAGCTCGGTCACGATGTGGGGTACCGGCCGGGCGGCCGCCTTGCGTTCGACGAGGTCGGTCACGGGTTCGCTCCCAGGCGACGCGCGGCGACGGGCGCGCCACGATGCATAGGATCCATGCAGCCTGCATAGACCGGCTCGCAGTGTACCAAGGGGCCCGCGCCGCGGGCCGGAGGCACGCTCCGCGGCTCAGTCCACGATGGTGCGGCTCTGCTCCCGCATGAACTGGGCCGGGTAGTACATGCCCAGGGCGGACTTGCCGGTCGAGCCGGAGCCCTTCCAGCCGCCGAACGGCTGCACGCCGGGCCAGGCACCCGTGGTGGCGCCGGCGCGCCGGTTGACGTAGACGACGCCGGCCTGGATGCGCGCCAGGAAGGCGTCCACCTCGGCCGTGTCCTCGCTGTAGAAGCCGGCCGTCAGGCCGTAGAGCGAGTCGTTGGCCAGGTCGATGGCCTGCTCGACCGAATCGACCGTGCCGATGGCCGTGAAGGGCACGAAGAGCTCGTCCTGGAAGAGGCGGTGATGGAGCGGCAGCCCGTCGACGACCGTGGGCGCGACGAAGAAGCCGCGCTCCAGGCCGCCCTCGGTGAGCCGCTGCCCGCCCACGACCACGGTGCCTTCCCGGCGTGCCTCGCCCACGGCGTTCTCGTACTTGGCCGCGGCCTGGCCGTCGATGACCGGGCCGAGCCAGTTGCTCCGCTCGAGGGGGTCGCCGATGGTGATGGCCTCGGTCTTCTCGACCAGCAGGCGCACCAGCTCGTCGTGCACGGGACGCTCGACGTAGACGCGGCTGTTGGCCGAGCACTTCTGGCCCTGGAAGCCGAAGGCGGAACGCATGATGCCCTCGGCCGCCTCCTCCAGGTCCGCCTTGCGGCTGACGATGGCCGCGTTTTTGCCGCCCATCTCGACGATGACCGGCCGCGGGTAGCGCTGGGCGAAGGACTTGTAGAGCTGGAAGCCGACGGCGTAGGAACCGGTGAAGACGATGCCGTCGATGCCCTCGTTCTCCTTGAGCTCCTCGCCGACGGTCTCGCCCGGGCCGGCGATCAGGTTGAAGACCCCGTCGGGCAGGCCCGCGTCGCGCAGCACCTCGTAGAGCTTGAGGCCCATGAAGGGCGCCGCCGAGCTGGGCTTGAAGACGACCGCGTTGCCGCCGGCGAGGGCGGCCGCGACGGGCCCGCCGGACAGCGCGAAGGGGAAGTTGAAGGGGCTGATGACGGCGAAGACGCCGTACGGCCGGAGCACCGACCAGGTGTGCACGCTCGACTCGCCCAGGTCGTCCATGGCGTGCTCGTAGCCGTCGTTGTCCTCGTAGACCTGGCAGTAGTAGCGGAAGAGGTCGGCCGTCTCCTCGACCTCGCCGAGCGCCTCGAGCCGGTTCTTGCCGACCTCGATGGCCATGATCGCGGCGTATTCCATCTGCCGCTCGCTGATCAGGTCCGCGGCCCGCCGCAGCAGCGCCAGGCGGTCCTGCCAAGGCGTGGCGGCCCAGGCCGGCTGCGCCTGGTGGGCGGCCGTCACGGCCTCCTTGACGTCCTGGCGCGTGCCCTTGGCGAAGCGGCCGAGGACGATCTGCTCGTCGATCGGCGAACGGTCCTCGACGTCGCCTTCGCCCTCGCGCGGCTGGCCGTTGACCCAGTTGGAGTGGTGGCCGCCGAGCTGGGCCCGCGCCTTGGCGAGGCCCTCCTCGTAGGCGGCGTGGAGCTCCTCGTTGTCGGCGCGCAGCGTGGCGTAGGTGATCTTGAGGCGCGGTGCGGTGGTGCTCATCGGGAGTCGGACCTCGTCGGCTCGGGTGGTCGGGTTGGTCGTCCTGATCGTCCGGGAAGGGCCAAGTCTACTCCTGCGCGCGCGCCGTCCCGCGCTCCGCCGGGAGGCCCACGAGCAGCGCTTCGACGGCGCCGGCGAGGTCGCGCACCATCCCGTCCGGGCCGCCGAGCCCGTCGCGTGCCGCCCGCTCCAGCTCGGCCTCACCGTGCCGGCCGCCCAGCACGAGGATGCCGCGGAGCCCGGCGCGTTGCGCGCCGATGACGTCCTGCCAGAGGTCGTCGCCGAGCATGGCAACGCCCGCGGCCGGCACTCCGAGCCGGCGCACCGCCTCACCGTAGAAGGTGCGTGAGGGCTTGCCCGCCACGAGAGCGCGCACCTGCGCGCTGTACTCCAGGCCGGCTACGAAGGCGCCCGCGTCGATGGTCTCGCCGGCCGGCGTCAGCCACCAGCGGTTCTTGTGCGCCGCCACCAGGCGGGCGCCGCCGCGCAGCAAGCGGAAGGCACGTTGCAGGTTCGCCCAGTCGAACTCCTCGGAGGGGTCGGCCACGAGAACGACCGCGGCGTCGACGCCCGCGTCGACCTCGTCGGGTGAGAGGAGCCGCAGGCCGTCGAGCTCGGCCCGCGCGTCGCCTGCCACCAGCGCGTAGACCGGCCGCTCCCCGGCGATGCGCCGCGCGGCGGCGGCAGCGGCCGAGAGTGCGCTCTGGATGCGCTCCGGCGGCACGACCATGCCCCGCCGGGCCAGGCCGGCGGCGAGCCCCGCCCGGCTGACGAGCGACGTGTTGGTGGCCAGCAGGAACGGCACGCCGGAACGCTCCAGCCGAGCCAGCGCCTCGGGGGCGCCCGGCAGGGGCTGCCCCTTGAGCACGAGCACGCCGTCGACGTCGATGAGCAGCGCTTCGATGCCGCGCAGCGCGAGGCGCAGGGCATCCGGCCCGTCGGGGATGCCGTGGCTCGCCTGCGTCCGGGGCCTCTCCGTCACGCCCCGCATGCTACGCGCCGCCCGCGCGCCTAGACTCAGCGCGTGACCGGCGCCATCGCGCTCGTCGGCTCTGGCGAGTTCAGCTCCCTCCTCGGATCGTTCGACCGCGCGCTCCTCGCGGCGACCGGTCGAGCGCGCCCGCGCGTGGCGCTCCTCCTGGTGGCCGCCCGGCCGAACGGTGACGCGGGCCTGGCACGCACCGGCGAGCTGGGCCGCGAACACTTCGCAGCGTTGGGCGCCGAGGTCGAGCTTGTCTCCGTGCGCGACCGCAGCGATGCGGACGACCCGGCACGCGCCCAGGCCGTGGGCGAGGCCGACGTCATCTATCTCTGCGGAGCTCACCCGGAAGCGCTCCAGCGGACCCTGGCGGGCTCCGCCGTCGAGCGGGTCGTGCGCGCCGCGAACGAGCGCGGCACCATCGTCGTGGGCGGCACCGCCGGCGCCGCAGTGCTGGCCGACTGGCGGTTGCGGCAACGGGGGCCGCTGCGACTGCCCCTGGGTTGGGTGCGCGGCATGGGCCTGGTGTCCGGGGCGGCCGTTGCGGCGGCCTACGACCGTCTGCCCGAGGCCTTGCGGGTCGTGCCGCTCCTGCGCGCGCCGGAAGCCTGCGTCGTCCTGGGCATCGACCGCGAGACGGCGCTCGTGGGTCGCGACGGGACCTGGCAAGTCCACGGCGCCGGTCGCGTCACCGTCTGGCACGGCCGCCGGCGCACGCGTCACCGGGCGGGCGAGACGATCAACCTCTGAGGCGCGCCGCGATCGTCCCGCGCCTGCACAAGCATCTTGCGCCGAGCGCCAGGTTGGCGATACTCATGGCCGACGCGGGGCGAGGGGCCCGGGAGGCGGCGTCGGTCGTCGCCTCGTGCGCGTCGGGAGGGCAGATCGATGGACTGGGCGGCACTCGCGATCCAGTGGCTCCATGTCCTGGGCGGCATCTTCTGGTTCGGCGGCGCACTCTTCGGGAACCTTGTCCTCTTCCCAGTGATCCTGCGACTGCCCGACGCCGTGCAGCGCGACTTCATGCGG
>DASSPM010000072.1:0-3518 GCA_035699625.1 Candidatus Limnocylindrales bacterium
GGCGCCATCGCCCGGCGGGAGTGTCGTCGTGGAGGCCGCTGCGCGCGGCCAGGCTGAGATCGTGCTCGCCGTCCGGGACGACGGCCCGGGGATCCCGGGCGACGCGCTCGAGCGCGTCTTCGAGCGCTTCTACCGCGGCGACCCGGCGCGCGCAGGTGGCGGGAGCGGCCTCGGCCTGGCGATCGTGGCCGAACTGGCCCGGGCCCACGGCGGCCGCGCCTTCGCCGAGCGACCGGCGGGAGGAGGCGCGCGAGTCGGCGTGGTGCTGCCGGTAAGCGGCGGCCGACCGATGGGCGCCGCCTCGCCTACCCTTTCGCCGATGCACCAGTCGGCGCCCGACCGGCACCTGACCATGGAGGAGCCCAGCCCCGTGACGGATCCGAGCGCATGACCGGGACCCGGCCGTGACAGAGGCCGTCGACCACCAGCCCGCCCTCGCGCCGGCACGCCCGGCGTACGGCACACGCGGCGCGGTCGTCGGGCCCCACCACCTGGCCACGCAGGCCGGCCTGGCCATGCTGCGTGCCGGCGGCAATGCCGTCGACGCGGCCATCGCCACCAACGCCGCGCTGGCCGTGGTCAGCGCCCACTCCTGCGGCCTGGGCGGCGATGCCTTCTGGCTCATCTGGGACGGCGGGCGGCTGCACGGCCTCAATGGCAGCGGCCGATCCGGCGCCGGCGCGACCATCGAGGCCGCCCGAAGCGCCGGTCTCGAGGAGATCCCGCTGCGCGGGCCCTGGACGGTGACGGTGCCCGGCGCGGTCCGCTCCTGGGGCGACGCCCACAGCCGCTTCGGCCGGCTGCCCTGGGCAGACCTCTTCCGGCCCGCCATCGAGCTCGCGGAGGCATTCCCGGCCAGCCCCGGCTGGCGGCGCGCGGTCGAGCGCGCGGCCAAGCTCTTCGGGACCGACGGGGACTGGGCCCGCACCTTCCGCCCGCACGACCGTGCCTGGCGGGCCGGCGAGCGGGTCTCGCTGCCGCGCCTGGCGCAGACGCTGCGCCGCCTCGCGGCGGACGGTCCGGACGACTACTACGCAGGCAACCTCGCCGCGCGCCATGCGAGTTACCTGGGCGAGCGCGGCGCGCCACTCACCGGCGCTGACCTGGCCGCCCATCACTCCGACTGGACCGAGCCCATCGCGGTCGATTACCGCGGGGCGCGTGCCACGAGCCACGCACCGAACTCCAGTGGCGCCGTGGCCCTGGAGCTGCTGACCATCCTGGCCGCCCTCGAGCCGCCGCCGCACGACGCATTCGACGGCCGGGGCTGCCACGACCCACGCTGGGTGCACCTGGGCCTCGAAGCGGCGCGGCTGGCCTTCGCCGACCGCGACGCCTTCCTGACCGACCCCGAGGCGATGGCGCCGGGCACGCTGGAGCGGATGCTCGATCCTGCCTACGGGGTGCAGCAGGCCGCCCGTCTCGACCCGACGCGCGTGGTGGGAACCCCGGCGTACGTGCCCGCCGGCGGCGGCACCGTCTACCTCGCCACGGCCGACGCCGAGGGCATGGCGGTCAGCCTCATCGAGTCGAACTACGCCGGCTTCGGCTCCGGCCTGGTCGATCCCGAGACCGGTGTCGGCTTCCAGAACCGCGGCGCCTTCTTCCGGCTCGACCCCGGGCATCCCAACGCGCTGGCGCCGCGCAAGCGGACGATGCACACGCTGGCGCCGGGCATGCTCTTCCGCGAGGGCCGGCCGTGGGTGGTGCACGGCGCGATGGGCGGCGAGCTCCAGCCGCAGATCTTCGCCCAGCTCGTCTCGGCCCTGGTCGACGGCGGCTCGGACGTGGCCACGGCCGTGGCAGCACCACGCTGGGCCGCCGAGGTGGTGCGGCACGCCGGTCCGGCCACGCGAACGGTGCTCGAGCCGCGCTTCGTGCTGGAGGTGGCCGCCGGGCTCCGGGCGCGCGGCCACCGCGTAGAGTCGGCGGCGCCCTTCGACTCGGCCATGGGCCACGCGCACGCCATCGAGCTGGTGCGTGACGCCGCGGCGCCCGAGGCTGCGCCGACCTTCGCGGCGGCCACCGACCCGCGCTCGGAAGGCGCGCCGGCGGTCTGGTGAGCCGGACCGGCGGCGGGCTTGCACGCCCGCGGTCCGAGGCTATACTGCGCAGCGGCCGGTCGCGCCGCGCTCACGACCTCCGCGGCTGGCCACCCCTTCCGACCGGTCCGCGCCGTACCGGCGCGTGTCCCCGGACCCGCGACGGAGGGCCGCCGTGAGCTCGAACATCGCCCAGAACTATCCGGCCGGCAGCGAATCCGAGGCCGAGCGGGCCATGGCCGTCGAGCGCGCCCTGGAGCGTTTCGAGGGCCTGCGCGAGAAGGTCGCCGGCGAGTCGACGCCGCTCGGCCCCGATCCCGACGACGACAACGTGGAGGAGCGGCGCTGGTGGGTCTGGGTCTGCCCCAGCGGTGAGTTCCAGGGACGGCTGCACGTGGCCGGCTACGCCGCCGAGCGCCACGCCGTCTACACGGTCTGCGACGACTGCGGCAAGTCCTTCCTGAGGTGAGCGTCGGCCGGGCGCGGCCCGCGTGAGTGTCCCGGCCATGGACCTGGCCGCCTCGCGGCGGCGACTCGCGATCGAGGCCGCCGGCGTCCTCGCCGCGCCCGTCGCCTTCGGCCTGGTCTACGGGCTGGCCGCGCGCCAGGCCGGGTTGACACTGGTCGAGTCGCTGGCGATGTCGGTCTTCGTGCTTGCCGGCGCCTCTCAGTTCGCCGCCGTGGGACTCCTCGACGCGGGCGCCGGCTGGCTGGTCATCGTGCTGCTGACGGCTGCCCTCAACGCCCGCCACCTGCTCTATGGCGCAGCGATGGCGCCGCTCATGGCGCACCTGCCCCGCTGGCGGCGCGCCCTGCTCGCCTACCTTTTGGTCGACGAGGTCTTCGGCCTCTCGCTGGCCCAGGCGAAGCGCCTCGGTGGGCGCTTCGACACGCGCGGCTACCTGGTCGCCGCGGCATTCATCTGCCTGCCGTGGCCGATCGCCACCGCGGCCGGCCACCTCGGCGCAGCGGCCATCGGCGACCCCGCGCGCCTCGGGCTCGACGTCGTCTTCCCGGCGGCCATGGCCGGCCTGGCCGTGGCGCTCATGACCGGCCGGCGCGACGTCGTGGCGGCCGTCGTCGGCGTCGCTACGGCAGTGGTCATCGGGCTGGCCGTTCATCCTTCGGCCGGCGTGGTCGCCGGCGGGCTGCTCGGACCGCTGGCCGGGCTGGCCCTGCCAGCGCGAAAGGCCCAGGCGTGAGCCTCGTGCCGCTGGCGCTGCTGATGGGTGCCGTGACCTACCCTTTCCGGGCCTTCGCGCTGCTGGTGCCGGGCGTGGAGCGCTGGCCGCGGCATCTGCTCGACTACCTGCGCCTGATGGGGCCGGCCGTGCTGGCCGCGCTGGCGGCGGCCGCCGCGCTGCTCGTGATCGACGTCGCCGGCCACGCCTCGCTGCGTCTCGGCATCGAGGGGCTCGCCGTGCTGGCCTGCGCCGGCATCGTCGCCTGGCGGCGCAACCTCTTCCTCGGGCTGGC
>DASSPM010000073.1:0-12094 GCA_035699625.1 Candidatus Limnocylindrales bacterium
GCCAGGCGGTCGTTGAGGTAGCGGCCGTCCTCGAGCTTCATCTCCTCGATGGTGGCGTAGCCGACCGCCTGCAGCGTGCCGCCCTCGACCTGGCCCTCGGCCAGCACGGGGTTGATGACGCGGCCGATGTCGTCGGCGGCGACGACGCTGCGCACCGCCACCTCGCCGGTGTCGAGATCGACCTCGACCTCGGCCACGGCCGCCGCCCAGCCGTAGCAGGGGTAGGCGTCGCCGGTGTAGGTGGCATCGTCGAAGGAGACGCCGGGGTAGGGCATGAAGCGCTCGTCGATGCGCGTCGCGCCGTGCGTCCGGGCGTCCTCGCGGTACGAGTCGGCGAAGGGCCGGCCGGTGCGAGCCTCGACCTCGGCGCGCAGGCGGCGCGCGGCGTTGATGACCAGGCCGCCCACGACCATCGCCGTGCGTGAGGCGACGGTCGGCCCCGAGTCCGGCACGATCGACGTGTCCACGGGCGCCATCTCGACCTCGTCCGCGTCGACCCCGAGGGCCTCGGCTGCCAGCTGCGGGAAGATCGTCTTGGTGCCCTGGCCCATCTCCGTCGAGGCGGTCAGGACGCGGATGCGGGCGTCACCGGTCAGCTCGACCGAGGCGACGGAGGCGAGCTTGACCTCGCCCGAGCCGGTGAAGCCGGCGCCGTGCCAGGCGAGGGCCAGGCCGATGCCGGTGGCGGTGCGCGCGCCGCCGGGCGACCAGCGCGCCGCGCTGCCCGGCGGGCCATCCGTCGCGCGCGCCTCGCGTTCGCGTGTCGTGCGTGCCCGGATGCGCTCGAACTCGGCCGCCTCGGCGGCCCGTTCGAGCACCTCTTCGCCGCCCAGGCTCTCGCGCAGCAGCTGTCCCGTGGGTGTCGTGTCGCCCTCGCGGTAGACGTTGCGGCGGCGGATCTCCAGAGGCGAGATGCCCAGCTCCTCCGCCAGCCGGTTGAGCTGAGTCTCGGCGGCGAACTCCGTCTGCGGCGCGCCGAAGCCGCGGAAGGCGCCGTTGGGCGGCGTGTTGGTGGCCATCGCCCGGCCGCGGATACGCACGTTGGGACAGGCGTATGGGCCGCCGGCGTGGATGGTGCCGCGCGAGAGGACGACCGGCGTCAGGGTGGAGTAGGCGCCGCCGTCCATGACGACCTCGATCTCCTGCGCCACGAGGCGGCCGTCGCGCGTCACGCCGGTGCGGTGGCGGACGATGGCCGGATGGCGCTTGGTCGTCGCCGCGATGTCCTCGTGGCGGTCGTAGATCATGCGCACCGGCCGGCCGGCCTTGCGCGCCAGCAGCGCCGCATGGATGGCCACGATGGAGGGGTACTCCTCCTTGCCGCCGAAGCCGCCGCCGGTCTCGGTCTGGACGACGACCGCCTGCTCCCCGGTGAGGCCCAGTGCGCGCTTGAGCGCCTTGTGCACGTAGTAGGGGCACTGCAACGAGCCGTGCACGGTCATGATGCCCTGCTCGCCGGGCACGGCGATGATGGCCTGGTTCTCGATGTAGAGCTGCTCCTGGTGTCCGACGCGGTACTCGCCCTCGAGCACCAGGTCTGCCTGCGCGAAGCCGGCCTGGAGGTCGCCCTTCGAGAGGTCGAAGTGGGCGAACTCCTGCTCGGAGGCGAGCGGGTCGAAGACCGGCTCGAGCCGTTCGGTGTGCAGCCTGATGTGGCGCTTCGCCTCGCGCAGCGTTGCCCGGTCGGCGGCCGCCACCAGCGCCACCGGTTCGGCCTGGTGGCGGATCTCGCCGCCCACCGGCACCAGCGCCGGCTGGTCGTCGCTGATGAGCGAGACGATGTTCTCGCCCGGGACGTCCTCGGCGGTCACGACCACCACGCGCGACCAGTCGAAGTCGCCGGCGCGCTCGATGGCCACCAGCCGCGCGCGCGCTTCCGTGGAGCGGATGGTCGCCCCGTACCAGGCGCCGGGGAAGACGAGGTCGTCGGCGTACTTCGCGGCGCCGGTCAGCTTCTCGGGGCCCTCGCGCCGCAGCGGCGCACGCGACTCGATGCGTCCGGGCACGACCGCGCCGGGCGGCGCCACGAGCGCCTCGGGTGCGCTGCGCGCCGGCCGGCTGGTGCCGGGACGGGTGGTGATGGTCATCGTCGGCAGGGCTCCCTCACTCGCCGCGCATGATGGGCGGCGGGGCGCCACGGTGTCCAGCGCCGGCCTCAGTGCCGGCCTCCGCGACGGCCAGGCCTCGCACCAGCCAGGCCGCCAGGACCCGCGCGCAGTCGGTCACCTGCTGGAGCGGCACGTACTCGTCGGCCGTGTGCGCCACGTCGACGTCGCCCGGGCCGTAGATGACGGTGGGCGTGCCGCCCGGGCCGGCGAGGAGGCGCATGTCGGTGCCCGCCGGCATACCCGCCAGGGGTGGTGCCGTGCCGAGCACGTCGCTGGCGACCGCGGCCAGCGAGCGGGGCAGGGGATGCTCGGCCGGGATCTCGGCCGAGTCGAAGCGACCGCCGGTGATCTCGACCTGGGCCGGATGCTCGCGCAGCCACTCGTCGCCGGCGCAGGCCGCGGCCATCACCGCGCGCAGCTCGGCCTCCGCCTCGGCGGAGTTCTGTCCGGCGCGGACGCCGTAGCGGCCCTCGGCGACCACGCGGTCAAGCACGGTCGAGGCCCAGTCGCCACCGGCGACGATGCCGATGCTCGTGGCGTAGGGCAGACCGATGGCGCGCATCACCGGCCGTGTCTCGGCCGCGTTGCGGGCCGCTTCATCGGCCGCCAGCGCGTCGTGCAGGACGATCAGCTTCTCCAGCGCTGAGACGCCGCGCAGGCGCCGCGAGGCATGCGCCGCCCGGCCCGACACGGTCAGCCGGAAGGTGATGGCGCCGGCATGGGCGATGACCAGGCGCAGGTCGGTCGGCTCGGTGATGACCGCCGCATCGGCGCGGTAGCCGGCCCGGATGGCCGCCAGCATGCCTGCCCCGCCATCCTCCTCCGAGGGCACGGCCAGCAGCACCGCCTCGCCGGCGAGCTCCGCGCCGCCCTCGGTGACGGCGGCCAGCGCGCGCAAGGCCTCCATGGCCGCCACCAGACCGCCCTTCATGTCGCAGGCACCGCGGCCGAAGAGGCGGCCGTCGCGCACGACCGGCTCGAAGGCCGGGCTCGACCAGGCAGCGGCGTCCCCGGGCGGCACGACGTCCACGTGCGCCGCGAGCATCAGTCGCGGGCCGGGTCGCGCCCCGCGCAGCGTGCCCGCGACCACGGGCAGCGTCGTCCGCTTGACCTCCATGCCCGGGAAGTCCGGATCGCCCGCCAGCGCGGTAGCGTCGGCCTCGAACGCATCCACCTCCAGCCCCGCGTCGGCGAGCCGCCGCGCCACTTCGCGTTGCACCTCGTGCTCGTGGCCGGTGACGCTCGGGATGGCCACCAGCGCCGCCAACTCCTCGGCCACGCGCGCGCCATCGACCGCGTCCCGCGCAGCCGCCTCATGCCGGCTCGGGCTGGCCACCGCGCCTCAGGCCCGCAGGATGGGCCGGGTGAGGCAGGTCGGGCCGCCCGAGCCGTTAGCGCCCACTTCGCTAAGGTCCAGCGCGTGGACCTCGCAGCCGGCGTTGCGCAGTGCCGACTCGGTGAAGGGATTGCCGGCGGCCATGACGACCACGCCGGGCCGCAGGGCCAGGATGTTCGGGCCGAGCGTGGCGTACTCCTCGTCGGGCACCTCGACCAGGCGCACGCCCTCCTCGAGCAGCAGCTCATGCAGGCCTGCCGGCAGCAGCGGCAGGTAGACCACGGCCAAGTCGTCGGCCACCGGCGAGATGACCGAGAGGAGGTGCACCAGCTCGGCAGGGCCGCGCCAGTAGGGCACGTCGAAGACGTGCACCGTGCCGCCCACGAGCGCCGCCAGCTGCTCGGCTCCGCTTCGATTCGTGCGCAGTGAACGGCCGATGCAGAAGAGATCTGGTCGCAGCCAGAAGCAGTCGCCCCCCTCGGCGCGGCCGGGCGGCTCGATGCGCCCCAGGGTGGGGATGCCATGGGCCGACATCCAGTCCTCCAACAGCCGCTCCTCGCCCTCGCGGTTGGGCTTGCCCAGCCGCAGCGGGATGACGCCACGCTCCGTGACGAGCAAGGGGTCGAAGACGTAGCAGAGGTCGGGGTCGTCGGTCTCGACGTCGAGCAGGTGGACGGTCACGCCCAGGTGGGCCAGCGTGTCGGCCAGGGCGTCATGCTCGCGCTGCGCCTGCGCCAGGTCGACCGGCCGCAGGAAGCCGTGCGCCGGGTCATCGAAGGCGCGCCCGAAGGCGGGCCCGGGGCGCTTGAGCAGCACCTCCCGCAGGGGGGTAACCATCGACTGCGCGCCGTAGCTCCGCTCGGTCATCGGCTCAGCCGCCGGCGGGCGAGTTGCCGGGGCGCAGCGTGCGCCCGGGCAGCGCCCGGGTGTGTCGCCCCGCCTCGACCACGAGCGTGCCGTTGACGACGACGTGCTCGATGCCCTCCGGGAAGCGGCGCGGCTCCTCGTAGGTGGCCAGCGAGCGCACCCGCGCCGGGTCGAAGACGACCACGTCGGCGGCCAGGCCGTCGGCGAGGCGGCCGCGGTCGTGCAGGCCGAGCCGGTCGGCGGCGGCGGAGGTCATCTTGCGCACCGCCTCCTCGAGCGAGAGGAGCGCCTCGTCGCGCACGAACTCGCCCAGGATGCGCGGGAAGGAGCCGTAGGTGCGTGGGCTGGGCTTGTCGCCCACGAAGGTGGAGTCGGTGCCGACCATGCCCACCGGGTGGCGCACGAAGTGGGGCAGCGTCTCGCGCCACGGGCCGGGCGTGACCTGGTTGACGCGCAGCCCCTCGGCCAGCAGCAGGTCGCAGAGGGCATCGACAGGGTCGGTCCCGGTCTCGGCCACCAGCTCGGCCATGGTGCGCCCCTCCCAGCGCCGGTTCTCGGAACGCGCGAAGTAGCCCAGGCGCAGGTCCGCCCAGAGGCCCTTGCCCGCGTAGGCCTCGCCCCGGGCCGTGATCTCGGCGCGCAGGCGGTCGCGCACGGCGGGGTCGGCCAGGCGCTCCTTGGTCGGCCCCGGCCCGCCCTCCTGGAGCCAGATGGGCAGCATGATCAGCAGGCGCGTGCTGGCCCACTCGTAGGGATAGGTGTCGAAGGTCACGTCGAGCCCCTCGGCGCGGGCGTCGTCGACCAGCCCGAGCAGCTGCTCCGGGCCGCCTGGGAAGGTGCGCCGGTGGTAGAAGTGGGTGATGTGCGCGGGGCACTCGCCGCGCCGGCCGATCTCGATGGCCTCGCGGAAGGGATCGAGGAAGCGGTCGCCCAGCTGGTAGCGCACGTGGGTGTGGTAGAAGCCGCCCTGGCGCGCCGCCTCCCCCGCCAGCGTCGCCAGCTCCTCGGTCGTGGCGTAGGCGCCGGGCGGGTAGTCGAGGCCCGAGGAGAGCCCGAAGGCGCCCTCGGTCATGGCCTCGCGCAGGTAGGCCTGCATCCGATCGAGGGCCTGCTGGTCGGCTGGGACGTCGTCCCAGCCGAGGGCGCAGATGCGCAGCGCCGAGTTGCCCACCAGGAAGGCCACGTTGACGGCGACCTGCCGGTCGAAGCGCTCGAGGTAACGCGCCACGCGGTCCCAGTCGTAGGCGATGTCGGGGCGGCCGTCGAGACCGGCGTTCATCTCGACCAGCGCCTCGAGGTCTTCGGTGCGCGTGAACGGAGCGTAGGAGAGGCCGTCCACGCCGATGACCTCGGTGGTGATGCCCTGGCGGACCTTCGGCTCGTGGCGCGGGTCGGCCAGCATCATCAGGCCCGAGTGGGAGTGGAGGTCGATGAAACCCGGGGCGACGACCAGGCCGCTGGCGTCGATGTGCCTGGCGGCGCGCTGGGCGGGCTGACCGGCCTCGGGGTGCGGCACCTCGGTGGGGTCGGGTGGCAGGAGGCGCAGCCGGCCGTCCTCGATGGCCAGCGTGCCGGGTCGACCGGGCGCGCCTGTGCCGTCGACGATGGTGCCGCCGGTGATGAGCAGGTCGGTCATTCGGTCACTCGGACGTGCCGGCCCGCAGACTGCGCATGGGGGTCATGGTCGCACGGGACGGGGTAAGCCGGTGGTGAGCCAGCGTGGATCGCCAGTCAAACCTGCGTTGAGCGCCTCGCCGCATCCTCCTGTCGTGGCCGGCCGCGAACGATCCCTCGACCGGGCGGCGAGACGCGCCGAACGGACGCTCATCGATGTCGGTGAGGAGCTTCGGCAGGCGCGCCTTGCCGCCGGGCTCAGCCAGGCACGGATCGGGGCGGCGGTGGGCGTGTCGCATGCCCACGTCGGGCGTGTCGAACGGGGTCGCGCGCCGGGAGTTCCGGTCGTCCAGCTTGCCCGTCTGCTGGCGGCTGTCGGCCTCGACCTGAGCGTCAAGACCTATCCCGCCGGGCCGCCGCTGCGTGATGTCGCCCACCAGGCACTCCTCGAGCGGCTGCGGGTCCGGCTCAGGCCCGGGCTCCACTGGCGAACCGAGGTCCCGGTGGCGCCCGGCGATCAGCGGGCCCTCGACGCCCTCATCACCGCCCCCGGCCTGCGCATCGGGGTCGAGGCCGAGATGCGGCTCCGTGACCTCCAGGCGGTCACTCGACGAGTCGCGCTGAAGCGCCAGGATGCCGGCCTGGACCGGATGATCCTCCTCGTCGCGGCCACCAGGTCCAATCGGCTCAGTCTGCGCGGCTATGAAGCGGCGCTCCGCGCCGACTACTCCGTGTCAGCCCGGCGGGCGCTGCAGGCGCTGGCCGAAGGTCGGGATCCCGGAGGTAGCGCCATCATCGTCTTGTAGGCGGAGGCATCGGACCGATAGGCGGAGGCATCGGACCGATAGGCCGAGGCATCCGACCGATAGGCCGAGGCATCCGACCGATGGGCCGAGGCATCCGACCCGGCCTCCCCTCGCGGGTGAACCTCACACGTTCACATCGGTCATCGAGGGACCCTGGCCGCCGCGGAGGCGGCTGGATCGGCGGCTCGCCGGTCGCCGTGAACCAGCCAGGTTCGTATCGGACGTCGGACCCCGTCCGTGGACGCCCGAGTGTCGGCCCGTCGTTCGGTCTGAACGCCACAAGTTCGAATGGCCCGTGGTGGACGGTCCGGGCGGGGTGGATGGCTGTCGGGAGGTCCGTCGTTGGCCGTTCTGAACGCCAGGCGTTCAGCTCGCCGGAAGGCCGCGGAACGGCCTCAGGCCGAGGCCGGGAGCAGCCGGCCCCGGACCCACGCGCCGCGGACCATGGCCGGATGCGGCCGGAAGATGAGCCGGCTCATCAGCTCCTCGGGCGTGTCCACGCCGGCCCCGGGGAGCGGCTCGGTGAGGCTCGGGTCGACCACGACCAGGTCGGCTTCCTTGCCCGGCTCGAGCGAGCCGATGCGGTCCTCCTGGCCCAGGGCCTGCGCCCCGGCCAGCGTCCCAAGGCGCAGCCAGCCGAGGGGGTCGAGCACCGGCCGCTCGTCGCCCAGGACGCGCAGGCCGTTCTGCGTGTATGCACCCGCGCGCATCACGCCGAAGAGCGACAGCTCGGGCCCGGCGGCCACGTCCGAGCCCAGCCCGACGACGACGCCTGCCTCCAGGTAGCGCGCCAGCGGCATGGCGCCCGAGGCCAGAAAGAGATTCGAGGCCGGGCAGTGGGCCACCCGAGCACCCGACGCGACCAGCCGTGCCAGCTCGCGCTCGGATAGGTGGATGGCGTGGGCCAGGATGCTGCGCGGGCCGAGCCCTCCAGCGCGGTCGTAGACGTCGAGGTAGTCCGTGGCCGCGGGGAAGAGCCGTGCTACCTCCTGGAGCTCGCCGCGGTCCTCGGAGAGATGTGTCTGCCAGTAGGCGCCCGACTCGGTGGCCAGCCTGGCCGAGTCGCGCAGCAGTTCGGGCGTGCAGCTGACGGCGAAGCGCGGCGTGTAGGCGTAGCGCAGCCGGCCCTCGTCGCGGCCGTGCCAGCGGGCGCAGAGGTCGGCCGACTGGCGCAGCGAGAGGGCCCGGATCTCGGCCGGATCGGCCGCGTCGAGGGCCTCGTCGTAGGTCAGCCGGTCCATCATCACCTTGCCGATGACGGACCGGATGCCGTGCGCCTCGGCGGCCCGGAAGGCGGCCTCGAGGCTCTCCTCGAAGACGGCCCCGTAGAGCACGACGGTGGTCGTGCCGGCGGCAGCGAAGGCGCGGAAGGCGGCCGGGGCCAGCCGCTCGGCCGCGGAGGCGTCGAAGTCGCGCTCGAGCGGGAAGATGTAGCGCTCGAGCCAGGTCAGCAGGTCGAGGCCGGCACCCACGCCCGCATTGGGCAGCTGGGGCAAGTGCGCGTGCAGGTCGACCATGCCGGGCAGGAGCAGCCAGGGGCGCAGGTCGACCACGGGCGGGCCGGGCGAGGTCGCCCCGGACGACCCGCCACCGGACGACGACGCCCCATCCTTCCACGGACCGACGGCGGCGATGCGTCCGCGCGCATCGACCTCCACGCGCGCGTCGGGCTCCCAGCGCGTGCCGCCGTCGTCGAGCGGCGTCAGCAGGCGCGCGCGGAGCACGAATGGCGGTCGCTCGGGGAGGCTTGGGGCCGGTGTCACCCGGCGATGCTACCGCCACGCATCAGCGTCCCGCGCTAGTCTGGCGCCGATGCCCCGGCGTCTCCGCGCGATCATCGCTGCCCCGCTGCTCCTGGCCATGGCCGCGGCCCCCGCCGAAGCCCGCGCACCGTTGATGCGCGACTCGCCCGCCGACGCGCTCTCCACCGCCGAGTCGCGCACCGGCGACACGGCCGGCACGACCCCGACCACGACCACCTCCTCTGCCACGACGGCCACGGCTATCGTGCCCGGCTCCGTCGGCCGCACGAGCCTCCGCCTGGAGGTGCGCTACACGGCGGCCCTCACGCTGCGCTGGGGATACGCCAGCATCAGCACCGCCGCCACGCTGGCCGTGCGCAACACCTCGGGCGGCCCCATCGACCGGCTGGAGCTCAACACCGTCGCCGCGCGTCTCGGGAGGATGCGCCTGCGCTACGTGACCGTCGATGGCCGTGCCGTGACGGCCACGGTCACCGGCCAGACCATCGTGGTGCCGCTCGGCGGCATCCTGCCTGACGGGGCGAGCACCCGCGTGCGCGTCGGCTACACGGCCTTCCTGCGCAGCGGCACGAGCGGCTCGGACTGGATGTTCACGAAGGCCCGCGGCATCGTCGACCTCTACCGCTGGCTGCCCTGGGTGAGCCGGGTGCGGCGCTTCGAGCGGCCCAACTTCGGCGACCCCTTCGTGACGCCGGTGAGCCCACGCGTCGAGGTCACCGTCACCACCGACCGCCCGCTGCGCATCGCCACCGGCGGACGGCGCACCCACGTCTCGGGGCTGAGCCAGCGCTTCGTGGCCGAGAACGTGCGCGACTTCAACCTCACCGCCGCGCCCGACTACCGCGCCGCCACCGCCTGGTCCGGCGACACCCTGGTGCGCGTCTTCTACCGGCCCGGCGCTCCCGCCTCGGCCATGCTCAGCTGGGCGGCGCGCGCCTTGGCCCGCATGGAAGCGCTCCTCGGGCCGTATCCCTACCCGACCTACACGGTGGCCCAGTCGGCCGGCGGCCACGGCATGGAGTCGCCTGCGCTGACCTGGATCCCCAGCGGCGTGGCCGCCTCGCAGCTGCCCTTCCTGGTCAGCCACGAGACGGCGCACCAGTGGTTCTACGCACTGGTCGGCAACGACCAGGCCTCGGAGCCTTTCGCCGACGAGGCCATGGCCGACTTCCTGGCCCGCTACGTGACCGGCACCCTGCGCGGCAGCCGCTGTGCTACGGATCGCCTCGACCGGACCATCTACGCCTACTCGTCCGGCTGCTACTACGAGGTCATCTACATCCAGGGCGGCAACTACCTGAACGCCGTGCGCAAGCGGATGGGCTCGTCTGCCTTCTGGCGCGCAACGCGCGCGTACCTGGCCGAGAACCGCTGGTCCCTCGGCGGCACGAAGCGCCTGCTCGACGAGCTGGACGAGCACACCTCCCTCGGGCTCGCCTCGACCTACGCCCTGCGCTTCCCGCGCTACTACTGACCGCTGGCGCACCCGACCGTCGGCGCAGCCGTCAGTCGAAGATCTTGCCCGGGTTGAGGATGCCCAGCGGGTCGAGCGCCTGCTTCACGGCGCGCATGACGCGCAGCGCGTCGGGCCCGCGCTGGCGTTCCAGGTAGGCCTTCTTGGCGATGCCGGTGCCGTGCTCGCCGGTGATGGTGCCGCCCAGCCCGAGAGCTGCCTCGTAGATCTCACCGCGCGCGGCGTTGATGCGCCCCTCGGCCGTCGGGTCCTCCCGGTCGACCACGAAGGTCGGGTGCAGGTTGCCGTCGCCGGCATGCCCGAAGACGCCCACCGGCAGCCCGTGCGCCTGGCTGATGCGCTCGATGGCATCGAGCATCTCGGGGATGCGGCTGCGCGGCACGCCCACGTCGTCCATGCGCGCCACGCCGGCCTGCTCGAGCGACCAGTGCGCCTTGCGCCGCGCCTCGCGCAGCCAGTCCGCCTCGGTCGGATCGGCCGCGCGCATCGTCTCGGTCGCGCCCGCCGCGCGGCAGGCCTGCTCGGCCCGGTCCAGCTCGTCGGCCGCGGCCTGGCCGCCCACGTCCGACTCGACCATCAGCATCGCGCCCGCATCGGCGGGCAGCCCGACCCGCAGCGCGGCGTCCACGGCGTGGATGGTGAAGCGGTCCATCAGCTCCAGCGTGGCCGGCAGCAGGCCCGCCTCGGTCATGCGCGCCACGGCGTCGCCGGCGGCACGCACGTCGGCGAAGAAGGCCAGCAACGTCAGCTTGGGCGGCGGCAACGGCCGCAGGCGCAGGGTCGCCTCGGTGATGATGCCGAGCGTGCCCTCGGAGCCGACGAAGAGGCCGCTCAGGTCGTAGCCGGCGACATCCTTGACCGTCTTGCCGCCGGTGCGGATGACCGAGCCGTCGGCGAGCACCACCTCCAGGCCGAGCACGGCGTCGCGTGTCACGCCGTACTTCACGCAGCGCAACCCGCCCGAGTTCTCGGCCAGGTTGCCGCCGATGGAGCAGAACTCGAAGCTGGCGGGGTCGGGCGCGTAGAAGAGGCCCTGCTCGGCCGCGGCGCGGCCCAGGTCGGCGTTGATGACGCCGGGCTGCACCACCGCCACCAGGTTCGCCCGGTCGATCTCCAGGATGCGGTCCATCTTCGTCATGACCACGGTGAGCGCGCCCTCGATGGCGATGGCGCCACCGGAGAGGCCGCTGCCCGCGCCGCGCGGCACGAGCGGCACGCGATGCTCCGCCGCGAGGCGGACGATGGTCGAAACCTCCTCCGTCGAGGTCGGGAAGATGACGCCCAGCGGGTGGCCCGGCCGCATGTATTCGGTCTCGTCGAACCGGTACGCCTCGACGTCGGCGGCCTCGGTCAGCAGCTGCACCCCGGGGAGCGCTTCCCGCAGCACGCCGAGCAACGCGCCGCCGGCCGTGCCCGCCGCCATCAGCCGGCCCGCTCGTAGGCGCGCCCGACGACGACCACCGCCGGTAGTCGCTCGAGCAACTCGTGCAGCGGCCCCGCGTCGAGCGAGCCGTCGCGCCGGCCGACGATGAGCCGCCCGTCGACGGCATGCAGCGGGTTCTCCGGCCGGGCATCGGCCTCGGCCAGGTCGAGCCGCGCCCCTGCGGCCAGCCCCTCTCGCAGCTCCGCCTCGACCGAGGCACGGTCGCCGCCGGTCCGCGAGTCGCGCCGCACCTCGCGCGCCAGGTGCCACGAGGGCTGCCGCAGGAGGATGCCCCGCCATAGGTCCGCCACGGCAGGCGTGACGCGGCCGTCGCCCGGTGCGGGCTCCTCCGCCACGTGCTCGCCCCGTGCCCAGCGCGAGGCCTGGTGAAGCAGGGCGTACTCGTCCAGCGCCTCGTAGGCCTCGAGCGCCTCGAGCGGGTCGGTCTCGCCGAAGACAGCCGCCACCGAGGGTGCGAACGCCTCCGCCAGGTCGAGGTCGATGGCGCGCACGGTGCGGTGGAAGTAGATCGTGTTGTAGAGGTAGAGGCGCGCCACCAGGAACATCTCGAGCGCGCCCAGGCCCGGCTCGTAGATGGCCAGGCCGCGCGGCGAGACGAAGGCGTAGCGGCGCAGCCGGTCGGCGTCCACGGGCCCTGTGGCGACGCCGGTCATGTACGCGTCGCGCCGCACGTAGTCGAGGT
>DASSPM010000074.1:0-13207 GCA_035699625.1 Candidatus Limnocylindrales bacterium
ACGGTCAGGACCAGGTAGGAGATGACCGTGCTGGCCAGCTCGGTGCCGGGGATGCCCACGGCCAGCGGCTGCACGGCCAGCAGCAGCAGCGCCAGGGCCGAGTTGGCCAAGCCGACCAGGAGGCCCAGCAGCCACGCGGCGCGGGGCGCGAAGAAACCTGCGATGAAGACCGGCACGAGCGCCTGGGGCAGCAGGAAGAGCTGCACCAGCAGGTTCCGGACGAAGCCGCCGGCCCCCTGCTCCTGGCCCGCCGGGAGCGGCACGAGGGCGGCACCGAAACCGACCAGCATCAGGCCCATGGCCAGCCAGAAGGAGCGCTGGCTGCGCACGATGCCGGGCAGGGCCGCCAGGTCCGTTCGGACGTCCGGCGGGCGGAAGAACGAGGTGCGCCGGCGTGGTTCCTCGGCGGGTAGTGCGCCCGCGGGCTCCAACGCCTCGTCCGGGTCGGGCTGGCCGAGTGCCGCGGCCTGCGCGGCGCGATGACGGCGCCGAGCCTCGGCGCGTGAGGTGTGCTTGGCGCGGGCCACCGGTCCTCCTGGCGTGTCCTACGGGGAGGGCATCGTACCGCAGGCCGCGCCGCCGGGATGTCCGGCACCGCCGATCGATGGGCCACGGGTGAGCCGCGGCTAAGTCGCTGCTGAGTCGCGGGTGAGTCGACCGCTATCGGGCGTCGATCCGGCATCGATCCGGCGTCGATCGCCCGTCGAGCGGTGGGCCCTATCCTGCTGCGCACGCCGAACGACCCGCCTGCCGACCCCGCCGCGTCCCGCCGGGAGGTCAGGCATGTCGCGCCCTCGTCCAACGCGCCTCGCGATCCTCATTGCGCTCGTCCTCAGCGTCGCCGCCGGCGCCTTGTCGGCGCCTTCGGCCGGTACCGGAGCCAGCGCTCCGGATGTGCTGCCCGCCGCGTCGGTGGGCTGGCCGGTCTCGAGCGGGCTGCTCGTGAGCGAGGTCGTGACCGGCGGCGCGAGCGGCTCGGACGAGTTCGTGGAGCTCTATAACGCGGGCCCGGCGCCGCTCGACCTGGCCGGCCTCGAACTCGCCTACGTCACCGCCAGCGGCGGCACCGTCACGCGCAAGGCCAGCTGGGCGAGCAGCCTGCTGCTCGAGCCCGGGCGCCACCTTCTGCTGGCCAATGCGCTCGGCGTCTACGCGACGGCCGCGGATACGCTCTACAGCGGCGGCCTGGCCGCCACGGGCGGCACGCTCGTGCTGCGACCGATCGGCGGCCCGCCCATCGACGCGCTCGGCTGGGGCGACGCCGTCAACACTTTCGTCGAGGGCACGCCCGGGGCGGCGCCACCCGCCGGCTCGAGTCTCGAGCGGCGGCCGGGTGGCGCGGCCGGCAACGGCCAGGACACGAACGACAACGCCAGCGACACGCGCCTCGAGCCGGCGCCGGTGCCGCACGGCCTGGCGGCCCCTGCCGTCCCCACGCCCACGCCGTCGGGCACGCCCACGCCCACGCCGGCGGCCACGGCCACGCCGTCTGCGACGCCGGCCCCGACCGATCCGCCGACGCCCCTGCCGACCGGCACGCCAGCGCCCACCATCACGCCGACCGACTCGCCCAGCCCGACGCCGACGCCGACGGCCACGCCCAGCCCGAGCCCGAGCCCCACCGACTCGCCCAGCCCGACGCCGACTCCGACGGCCACGCCCAGCCCGAGTCCGAGCCCCACCGACTCGCCCGCCCCGACGCCGTCGACCGAGCCGACGGACAGCCCGAGCGCCACCCCGACCGAGCCGCCCACACCGACGCCGGAGGCGACGGCGTCGCCTGCGCCCAGCATCTCGCCCACGCCGAGCGTGGCGCCCACGCTCGAGCCTTCGCCCAGGCCCGAGCTCGTCGCCATCGCCGATGCCCGCCTGCTGCCCGAGGGCAGCCCCGTGACGGTCGGCGGCACGCTCACCACGTCGCTCGGATTCCTCGACGCGCTGCGAGGCGCCTTCGTGCAGGACGCCAGTGGCGGCATCGCGCTCTACCTCGCGACGGCCGACTGGCCGGCCGCCCCGGCCGGCACGGACGTCATCGTCAGCGGCACGCTCGACAGCCGCTACGGCCAGGCCACGCTGCGCCTGTCGAGCGCCGTCGACATCCTCTTCCTCGGCCCCGGCGTGCCGCCGTCGCCCCAGCCGATGCTGACCGGCGAGGCCGGCGAGCCGCTGGAGGGACGACTGGTCCGCGCCGGCGGCGCCGTCGTCGGCACGCCCGACCCGCTGGCCGAAGGCTTCGCCGTCGACCTCGACGACGGCAGCGGCCTGCTGCGGGTCGTGGTCCAGTCGGCCAGCGGCATCCCGGTCGAGGCCCTCGCATCCGGCACCGCGGTGGAGCTGACGGGCGTGCTGGGCCAGCGAGACTCGAGCGGTACGGGCATGGCGGGGTACCGGCTCTACCCGCGCGACCCGGCCGATGTCCGCGCCATCCCGGGACCGACGCCCTCGCCGTCGCTGAGCCCGACGCCAAGCCCGGTCCCGAGCGCCACGCCCGACCCCACGCCGGCGCCGAGCCCGAGCGCGACCCCGGCGCCGACCCCGACCGCTTCGGGCACGCCCGATCCCACGCCCACCACCGACCCGACGACCTCGATCGCCGAGGCGCGCCGCTCGGGGCTCGACACGCCGGTCGTGATCGAGGGCGTCGTGACCGCCGAGCCCGGGCGCCTCATCGACGAGCGCACCCTCTTCCTGCAGGACCCGAGCGGCGGCATCGCCGTGCGCCTCAACGGGGAGTGGCGCCAGATGTCCATCGAGCGCGGCAACCGGCTGCTGGTCGCGGGCCGGCTCGGCCAGCGCTACGGCAACCTCGAGGTCCGCCTCGACGACGCCGCCCACCTCGAGGTCCTCGGCCACGAGGCGCTGCCCGCGCCGCTCGACGTGGCGGCCGCCGCACTCGGCGAACCGCTCGAGGGCCGACTGGCCCGCCTCGACGTCGAGGTCGTCTCGGTCACCAGCAGCCCGTCCGGGTCGGTCAGCCTCCTCGTGCGTGACGCCAGCGGCGAGGCCCGCGTCTACCTCCACGCATCCCTCGGCGAGGATGGCGACCGATTCCACCGCGGCCAGCGGCTTATGGCGAGCGGCATCGTCGGGCAGCGACTTGCCGGCCGCGACCGGTTCGGCGGCTTCCGCCTCTGGCCGCGGGACTCGAGCGACCTGCACATCGCTTCGGGTGCGTTGGCCTCACCGACGCCGTCCGGCGGTCAGCCCAGCGCGGGCAGCTCGCCGGACGGAGCGCCCGCGACACGCTCGATCCGCGATGCGCTGCGGCGGGTCGGTGAGGCGGTCACGATCGTCGGCAGCGTCACCGCCACGGGCATCTTCGACAGCGACCGCCGTCGCGTCACGCTCGAGGACGCCACCGGCGCCATCCTGGTGCGCCTAACCGAGGGCGCGACGGTGGCGGTCGGTCGGCGCGTGCGCGTCTCGGGCGAGGTCGGCACCTACTATGGAGCGCCGCAGCTTGAGGCGACCGCGCCGGCGGCCGGGCTGGGTCGCGCTGCGCGCCAGCCGCTGGCCGTGTCGCGGGCGCCGCTCGGAGCCGGCCTGGAGTGGCGGCTGGTCCGCGTCAGCGGACGCGTCGAGGACGTGCGCCGGTACGGCGCCACGTGGCGCGCCGAACTGGGTCTCACCGGCGGCCGGATCGTCATCCAGGGCGTGGCCCAGGCCGGCATCCCCTCGACGGCGCTCGTCGAGGGGCGCATGGCCACGGTCGTGGGTATCGTGCGCCGCCCGTACCCCACGGCCACCGACCGCCGCTACCTGGTCGTGCCGCGCTCCGCGGCGGACATCCGGCTGGGTGGTCTCGCGACGGGAGCGACCGGCTCCCATGCGACCGGCTCGGCCGGCGGGCGCAGCACGGGAAGCGAGGGCACGGGCACCGGCGCCGGAACAGGCGACGCCACCGCCGCTGGCCGTCCCCTCGATGTCGACCTGGGCGAACTGGCGGCACACGCCGGTGAGCTAGTCCGGGTCGGTGGCCTGGTCAGCGCCGTCGACGCCACGGGCTTGCTGCTCGATGACGGCAGTGCCACGGCCCGCATCGCCATGCCCGAAGATGCCCGCGCCCTGCTGGCCGCCCTCCAGCGCGGCCAGGCGATCAACGTGGTCGGTCACGTGCGGCGCGCAGTGGACGGCTCGTACGAGGTCGCGCCCCGCAGCGCGGCCGACGTGCTCCGCCTCGGGCTTCTCGACGGCGGAGAGGCTTCACCCGCCGCGCCCGACGCGCCGCTCGCCCCGGACACGCTCGAAGGCGCCCGTGTACTGCCGGATCCGGTGGTGCTGGCGCTGGCCGCCATGACCGCCACGGGAGCCATCGCGCTGCTCGCCGGTCTCGCGCTCACCCTGCGCCGCCGCAGCCTCGCCGCCGGCCGGCTGCGCGCCCGGTTGGCGGCCATCGCCCGCGCTCCGGCACGCGTGCCCTGAGCTGCCGTCCGCCGCTTGCCTCGTCCCCGAGGCCCGCCCAGGTGCGCCCTGCTGACGCAGATGACGCTGGTGCAGCTGGTGCCGCTGATGCACGTCCACGCACGGCCGGCACTGCCCGCCACGCTCAGCCGTGCTTGACGCTCGCACGAGCACGGCACTATCCTCGGAGCGCTCCGCACGAGTTCGGAGCCGGAACCCGAGGGATAACGTCTTGCCGAACGCGGATATCCGCGTCGCGCTCCCGGACAGCGAACGGCAATATCACATCGGACTCGGTCCAGGCGAACTGGCCGAGTACGTACTCCTCCCCGGGGATCCGGACCGGACCGAGCGGATCGCCACGCGACTGGACAGCGTGGACCTGAGACACCGGCACCGGGAGTTCGCCTCGGTCACCGGTTCGTACCGCGGCCGGCGCATCTCGATCGTCTCGACCGGGATCGGGAGTGACAACGTCGAGATCGTCGTGGCCGAGATCCTCGCCATCACCGATCGGCCCACCTTCGTGCGGGTCGGCTCGTGTGGCGTGTTGCAGGAAGGGATCGAGCTCGGCGACCTGGTCATCTCGAGCGGTGCCGTTCGCCTCGAGTCGACCACCAGCTACTTCGTCCACGACGGCTACCCGGCCGTGGCGGACTACGTGGCGGTGGCCGCGCTTGTCGAGGCGGCGGCTCGCCTGGGGCACCGGGCCCACGTCGGGCTGACGGCGAGCGCGCCGGGCTTCTTCGGGGCCCAGGGTCGCCCGATCCCCAAGCTGCCCATCCGCTTCCCTGATCTGGCCGCGGAGATGGCGCAGCAACGCGTCATCAACTTCGAGATGGAGGCTTCCGCGTTGCTCGTGCTGGCCGGCCTTGCCGGCTGTCGGGCAGGGGTCGTCTGTGCGGCGTACGCCCAGCGGACGACCGGCCGATTCGTCCAGGGGGAGGCCAAGGAGCGGGCCGAGGCGGCCTGTATCGACACCGGCCTGGAGGCCATCAGCCTGCTGGCCGAGATGGACGACGCGCGGGTGGCCGCAGGAGCGAGCCACTGGCGGCCGTCACTCTGGGCACCCAGCGTGGTGCCAGCGAGCTAGGTATCTACGGCGGTCGGAGGGCATCCGCCCTCCCCGTCAGAGCGGCCGGAGACGGCCGGAAGGAGGAAGGCGACCTATGGCTGAGGCCTACTGCGTCAAGGACAAGATGAAGGTCGAGATGCAGAACGCGCAGCGCATCACGATGAAGAACGGCAAGCCCGCGTGGAAGGGCACCTGCCCCAAGTGCGGCAACAACGTCTTCAGGATCGGCGGCTGACCTCGTAGCAGCGTCACATTCGACGAGGCCCCGGCCGGCTGGCCGGGGCCTCGTGATTCCGGGTTGTTACAATCCCCGGCAGATGACGGAGCAGGCGGCGCGGTCGCCGGCGCGCGGTGCGGCGCGCGACTCCCGGACCCTGATGCACGAGATCCACTGACCGATGTCCCGATCCGACCTGACCGGTGGTCTGCCGGTGCTCGCCCTCGACCTCGGCGCGAGCCGCCTGCGTGCGGCCGTCGTGCGGTCCGATGGGCGCCTGGACAGCCGCGCCGAGCGCGAGACGCCGGCGGCCGAAGGTCCGGCGGCGGCGGTGCAGGCCTCGTTGGACCTGCTGCGCGAGGTGCGCGCGGCGCTGGCCGACACGGGCGCCGACGTGGCCGGGGTGGGCATCTCCGTCCCCGGCCCGGTCGATGCCCGCCGCGGCCGCTTCATCGAGCCGCCCAACCTCGGCCCGGCCTTCCGTGACGCGCCGTTCGCCGAGCCCATCGGCGAGGCGCTCGGGCTGCCCTGGGCGCTGGAGCGCGACACGCACGTGGCGGCGCTCGCCGAGGGTGCCTTCGGGGCGGCGCGCGGCGTGGACGACTTCCTCTACCTGACCGTCTCGACGGGTCTCGGCGGCGCGATCGTGACCGAGGGTCGCCTGATGACCGGGCCGGACGGCGTGGCCGGGGAGCTGGGCCACCTGCCCGTCGAGCTCGACGGCCCGCCCTGCTCCTGCGGCTCCCGCGGCCACCTCGAGGCGCTCAGCTCCGGCAGCGGCATCGCCCGCCGGGCCGCGGAGGCCATCGCGGCGGGCCGAGCCCCGGGCCTGGCGCAGCTCGCACACGGCCGCGCTCCGGCGGCGCTCACGGCGCGCGACGTGGCCGAAGCCGAATCCGCCGGCGACCCCGCCGCCGCGGCCATCATGGGCCGTGCCCGGGCGGCGTTCGCGGCCGCCATGGTCGGCCTGGTCGACGTCTTCGCACCGAGCCTGATCGTCGTCGGCGGCAGCCTCGCCCGGAACCAGGGGGAGCGCTGGCTCGCACCCGCCCGTGAGGCCGTGGCCCGCGAGGCCTTCAGGGTGCCGCGCGAGCGCGTGCGCATCGTGCCCGCCGAACTCGGCGACGATGTCGGCCTCGTGGGCGCGCTGCCGCTGCTTGCCCTGCGGGGCGTGGGGGCCGGTGCCGCGCGACACGCGCCGGCCAGGGCAGCACAGCCGGGCCGATCGTCCGCCACGGCGCAGCCCGGCCGCCGGGCGGCGGCTGCCCTCGCCACGACCTGAATCCAGCCAACGACACGCGGCTCGCTCTCGCGGGCCGACCATGGAGGACCAACCAGGCATGCCAGTCCGCGTCGGCATCAACGGCTTCGGCCGCATCGGCCGCCAGTCGCTCAAGGCCATCCTCGAGCGCGCCCCGGACCTCGAGGTGGTGGCCGTCAACGACCTCGTCGACACCGCCATGAACGCGCTCCTCTTCGAGTACGACTCGACTTACGGGCGCTACGAGGGCAGCGTCGAGCACCGTGGTGGCACGCTCGTCATCGACGGGCGTGAGATCCAGAGCCTGCAGGTCAAGGATCCCGCGGAGCTGCCCTGGAAGCAGCTCGGCGTGGACGTGGTCATCGAGTCGACCGGCCTCTTCACCGATGCCGAGAAGGCGAAGGCCCACCTCGCGGCGGGCGCGCGCAAGGTGATCATCAGCGCGCCGGCCAAGAACGAGGACGTGACCATCGTGCTCGGCGTGAACGAGGAGCGCTACGACCCCGAGGCGCACCACGTCATCAGCAACGCCTCGTGCACCACCAACTGCCTCGCCCCGGCGGCCAAGGTGGTCCACGACACGTTCGGCATCACGCGCGGCCTGATGAATACCATCCACTCCTACACCAACGACCAGCGCATCCTCGACGTGGCGCACAAGGACCCGCGCCGGGCGCGCGCCGCCGGCCAGAACATCATCCCCACCACGACCGGCGCGGCGAAGGCGCTGGCGCTCGTCATCCCCGACCTCAAGGGCCGCTTCGACGGCTTCAGCCTGCGCGTGCCGACGCCCACGGTGAGCGTGGTCGACTTCACCGCCGAGCTCGAGAAGGACGCCACGGTCGAGAGCGTCAACGACGCCTTCCGGGCGGCCGAGGCGGGCGATCTCAAGGGCATCCTGGGCGTGAGCGACGAGCCGCTCGTCTCGAGCGACTTCCGCGGCGACAGCCGCTCCTCGATCGTCGATGCGCCGTCGACCATGGTCCTCGGCGGGCGCATGGTCAAGGTCATCGCCTGGTACGACAACGAGTGGGGCTACAGCTGCCGCGTGGCCGACCTCACCAGGTTCGTCGCGGAGCGGCTGTAGGCATGGACAAGCTGACCATCCGCGACGTGGACGTGCAGGGCAAGCGTGTCTTCCTGCGCGTCGACTTCAACGTGCCGCTCGAGGACGGCAAGGTCACCGACGATTCCCGCATCCGAGCTGCCGTACCCACCATCAACGCGCTGCTGCAGGGCGGCGCGAGCATCATCCTGGCCAGCCACCTGGGCCGGCCCAACGGCAAGGTCGTCGACACCTACCGGCTGCGGCCCGTCGCGGAGCGCCTCTCGGCGCTGACGCGCTGGCGCGTGCCGGTCACGGGCGACGCGCTCGGCGTGGGCACCAACGACGCCGTCGCGCGCCTCAAGCCGGGACAGCTGCTGATGCTGGAGAACCTGCGCTTCCACCCCGAGGAGGAGGCCAACGACCCGGGCTTCGCGAAGACGCTCGCCGGCTACGCCGACATCTACGTCAACGATGCCTTCGGCACGGCGCATCGCGCGCATGCCTCGACGGTCGGCATCACCGAGTACCTGCCGGCCTACGCAGGACTGCTCATGGAGCGCGAGATCCGCATCCTGTCGGGCCTCACGGAGAAGCCCGACAAGCCCTTCGCGGCAGTCATCGGCGGAGCCAAGGTGTCCGACAAGATCGGCGTGCTGGAGAACCTGATGAAGCACGTCGACACGTTCGTCGTCGGCGGCGGCATGGCCAACACCTTCCTCGTCGCCCAGGGTCACACCGTGGGCAAGAGCCTCCTCGAGCGCGACCGGGTCGAGGAGGCGGCGCGCATCCTCGCCCTGGCCGAGCGGCGCGGGGTCCGCTTCCTGCTGCCGAGCGACGTGCTGGTGGCCAAGGAGGTCACCCGCGGCGCAGAGCACAAGGTCGTGCCGGTGGCCAAGATCCCCAACTCGTGGAGCGTGGTGGACGTCGGCCCCGAGAGCCGGGACGCCTTCGACGAGGCCCTGGCCGACGCGCGCACCGTCTTCTGGAACGGACCGCTCGGCGTCTTCGAGGTGCCCACCTTCGGGGACGGCACGCGGCGCATGGCGCGCTTCCTGGCACAGCGGGCCGAGGCCGGCGCGACGGTGGTCGTTGGCGGCGGCGACTCGATCGCGGCCGTCGACCAGCTGGGCATGGCGGCCAGGATGACCCACATCTCGACCGGTGGCGGCGCCAGCCTCGAGTTCCTCGAGGGGCGGGAGCTACCGGGCATCGCCGCGCTGCTCGACCGACCCCTAGAGAAGAAACCGTCACGGCCCCGGCCGAAGGCAGCGGCCGCGAAGGGGAAGGCCCCGGCCGCGAAGGCGAAGCCGGCGGCCCCGGCATCCAAGGCCTCGGCGGCGGCGGCCAAGGCTCCTGCGGCGGCCAAGGCTCCTGCCGCGGCCAGTCGGTCCCGCGCCAGCAAGGTCCGCTCGTGACCTCCATCGAAAGCGTCGACGCGCGCGAGGTCCTCGACTCGCGCGGCGACCCGACCATCGAGGTGGACATCGTCCTCTCCGGCGGTGCGACCGGCCGGGCGGCCGTGCCCTCGGGCGCTTCGACCGGCGCTCACGAGGCGGTCGAGCTGCGCGACGGCGAGGCTGCCCGCTACCGCGGCCGGGGCGTGCGCCGGGCGGTGGCCAACGTGCAGGAGTCGATCGCCCCGGCGCTGCTCGGCCAGGACGCCTCGGACCAGGCCTTCATCGACGACACGCTCATCGCCCTCGACGGCACGAGCGACAAGAGCCGGCTGGGCGCCAACGCCATGCTGGGGGTGTCGCTGGCCTGCGCCCACGCCGCCGCGGCGGCCTTCGGTCTGCCGCTCTACCGCTACCTGGGCGGCCTCCGGGCGCGGACGCTGCCCGTGCCCATGTTCAACATCCTCAACGGCGGCCGCCACGCGGCCGACTCGACCGACTTCCAGGAGTTCATGGTCATGCCCGTCGGCGCGCCCTCCTTCTCGGAGGCGCTCCGGGCAGGGGCCGAGATCTTCCATGCCCTGCGTGCCGAGCTCCACGACGCGGGCCTCGCCACCGGCCAGGGCGACGAAGGCGGCTTCGCGCCGTCCCTGCCCTCCAACCAGGCTGCCGTCGAGACCATCCTGCGCGCCATCGAGCGAGCCGGCTACCGGCCCGGCGAGGACGTGGCCATCGCCCTCGACCCGGCCGTGACCGAGCTGCTCGACGCCGACACGCCCGAGACGGCCGACGGCGAGCTGACCTACCGCCTGGCGAAGGAGGGTCGCACGCTGCGCACCGGCGAGTTGGTCGACTTCTGGGCCGACTGGGTCGAGCGCTACCCGATCGTCTCCATCGAGGACGGCCTGGCCGAGGACGATTGGGCGGGCTGGCGGGCGCTGACCGACCGCCTCGGCGGCCGCGTCCAGCTCGTCGGCGACGACCTCTTCGTGACCAACCCGGAGCGCCTCGCGCGGGGCATCGCTGAGGGTGCCGCGAACGCCATCCTGATCAAGCTCAACCAGATCGGCACGCTGACCGAGACGCTGGCCGCCATCGAGCTGGCGCAGGACCACGAGTGGGCCGCCGTGGTCAGCCACCGCTCGGGCGAGACGGAGGACACGACCATCGCCGACCTGGTCGTGGCCGCGGGCACTGGCCAGATCAAGACCGGCGCGCCGTCGCGGTCGGAGCGCGTGGCCAAGTACAACCGGCTGCTGCGCATCGAGGAGGAGCTGGCGGGCGCGGCGCGCTATCCGGGTCTGACCGCGCTGGCCGCCCACCCGTGACCGCTGCCGCGCCGTAGCGGCGCTGGATGCGGGCACCGTCTTCGCCCGCCGGGTCGGGGTGGGCATAGCTCCCCTGGTGGCCATCGGCCCGAAGCGAGGTGTGGCCGTCGAGTCGCGCGTCTCGGCCTCGGCGCTGGCCGGCGGCTAGCTCTTGGCCTTGGTCGTGCGCTTGGCCGCAGGCTTGTCCGCGGCCGACCCCTTCGCCTTGCTCGTCGCCTTCGGCGCGGCCTTGGCGGCTTTGGTGGCGGCGGTCTTGCCGGTGCCCTTGGTGGCCGACGTGGTCGGGCTCGCCTTCGCCTCGGGCGTGGCCGCGCCGGTCTCGGCGGCCGGCTTGGCGTGAGCGTCGCCGCGGGTCGAGCGGGTGAGTGCGGCGCGGGCCTTCCCGGCGGCCGTCTGCTCGCCCTTGGCCTTAGCGGCCTTGGAGGCGGCGACGCGAGCGCGGGCTGCTTTCTGGGCGGCGGCCTTGCCGGTGACCCGGGTGGGCTTGGCGGCCGCGCCGACGATGGTCCCGCCCAGGGCGGCACTCACCTTGCGCATCAGGCGGCTCTTGCGGCGGGCAGCGGCATTGGGATGGATGGTGCCGAGCTTGGCGGCCTTGTCGAGCGCGGAGACGGCATCGACGAGCGCGGTGGCGGCCTGCTCTGTCTGGCCCTCCCCGGCGACGGTGAGCGCCTTCTTGACCAGTGTCTTCGTCGCCGAGCGGCGCGCCTGGTTGACGGCGTGCTTGCGCTCGGACTGGCGGACGCGCTTGAGCGCCGACGGGGTCCGGGCGCCCTTCCAGGTCCGTGAGGAATGTGCCAAGTCGAACGTCCTCGAGGTGCGGTCGGTGATGGGTCGTCGCCGCGGCACGTGGCACCGGCAGGCGCGACCGCGAATGGTAGCAGACGATGCGGCGCGGGGAGCCGCGGACGGTCATCCTGTCATCGATACACCCCCGGACTCATCGGCAGGTCGTTGACAGCCGGGCGCCGGCCGATACCGCCCACGCGAGCGTCGGCCGAGCGTGACTCCGCCTCCGAAACGGGTGCCCAGGTGGCAGGATCGGGCCGCCGAGGGCCGCCACGCTCGCCATCGAGTCCACCGATGCATCGTAGTCAACGGATCTCGCCGTCGGTCACGCTCTGATGCCCCCGATGCATGGATGGCAAGAGCATCGGCCGGCAGCGCCGCAGCCGCACCGCGCCGGCCGACCGGAGGAGACGACGATGAGCCGCCCCGACCCGCTGGGGAGGCACGGCGCTGGATGAGCCCCCCGGGGTAGGTCCGGCGAGCCGGCCGCTCGGCCCCGTGAGCGGGGGCCTCGGCCCGGCCGGCCTTCGTGTCATGCTCATGGCGTGAGCGCCGCACCGCGCGATGGCATCCCCCAGGAGCGCCTGCGCAACTTCTCGATCATCGCCCACATCGATCACGGCAAGTCCACCCTGGCGGATCGCCTGCTCGAGGCGACGCACACCATCGAGCCGCGCCAGATGACCAGCCAGGTGCTCGACTCGATGGACCTGGAGCGCGAGAAGGGCATCACCATCAAGGCCCGCGCGGTGCGCCTCGAGCATACCGCCCGTGACGGCCTGCGCTACGCGCTGAACCTGATCGACACGCCGGGCCACGTGGACTTCTCGTACGAGGTGAGCCGCTCGCTGCAGGCCTGCGAGGGCGCCATCCTGGTGGTCGATGCCGCGCAGGGCATCGAAGCGCAGACGCTGGCCAACGTGCACCTGGCGCTGGCCCAGGGCCTGGTCATCGTGCCCGTCATCAACAAGATCGACCTGCCCTCGGCCCAGCCGGACGTGGTCATCGAGGAGCTCGAGAACGTGCTGGCCATCCCGCGCGAGGAGGTGATCCTCGCCTCGGCCAAGGAGGGCACGGGCGTGGCCGAGATCCTGGAGGCCATCGTCCAGCGCGTGCCGCCGCCCGCGGGCGACCCCGCCGGACCGCTGCAGGGCCTGATCTTCGATTCGCACTACGACCCCTACAAGGGCGTGGTCGCCTACGTGCGGCTCGAAGAGGGCACCCTGCGCGCCCACGAGACGGTGCGCCTGATGGCCTCCGGCGCCAGCTCGGAGATCCTCGAGCTGGGGGTCTTCCGGCCGCAGCTCGTGCCGGTCGACCTGCTCTCCGCCGGCGAGGTCGGCTACGTCGCCACGGGCCTCAAGAGCGTGCGCGACTGCCAGGTGGGCGACACGCTCACCCTGGCCGCCCGACCAGCGCCCGCGCCGCTGCCCGGCTACAAACCGGCCAAGCCGCTCGTCTTCGCCGGCATCTACCCCATCGACGGCACCGACTACCCGCTGCTGCGCGACGCGCTGGAGAAGCTGCACCTCAACGACGCCTCGGTCTCCTTCCAGCCCGAGTCGTCGGTGGCGCTCGGCTTCGGCTTCCGCTGCGGCTTCCTCGGCCTGCTGCACATGGAGATCGTGCAGGAGCGACTGGAGCGCGAGTTCGACCTCGACCTGATCGCCTCGGCGCCCTCGGTCGAGTACCTG
>DASSPM010000075.1:0-4492 GCA_035699625.1 Candidatus Limnocylindrales bacterium
GATCTCGCCCGTCAGGCAGTGGTAGGCCATGCAGCCGAGGGCATAGAGGTCGGCCCGCCCGTCCACCTCGCGGCCCTCGATCTGCTCGGGCGCGATGTAGTCGAGCGAGCCCAGGAAGGAGCCGGCCTGGGTCAGGCCGGAGCGCGAGTCGCGGCGCTTGGTGAGCCCGAAGTCGGTCAGGTAGACATGGTCGCCGGCCTCCTCACCGCGGCCCGAGGCGATGAGGATGTTGCCCGGCTTGACGTCGCGGTGGACGAGCCCCTCGGCGTGTGCCGCATCGAGCGCCGAGGCCACCTGGCCGAGCAGGCGGGCCGCTTCCGACGGCTCGAGCGGCCCGACTTTCAGCTTGCTGGCCAGGTCACTTCCCGGCACGTAGCGCATGGCCAGGAAGAACTCGCCCTCGACCTCGCCGGCCTCGTAGATGGGGATGATGTTGGGGTGATCGATCGACGCCGCCATCTGGCTCTCGCGCAGGAAGCGCGCCCGGAAGCCCTCCTCGTCGGCCAGCTCGGGCGCCAGCAGCTTGAGCGCCACCTTGCGCTTGAGGCCGAGGTGCTCGGCGCGGTAGACGACGCCCATGCCGCCACGCCCGAGGACCTCCTCGATGCGGTAGCTGCCGAGCTCGGTGCCGACGCGGGCGTCGGGCCTCACCGCGGTGCCCCGTTGCGCAGCCGCGCGGGCAGGCCGCGCAGGCGCGCGAGTAGACCGGCGGCGGCAGGCGGCGGGGTGACCGCGGGCCGGGCGCGCGCACTGGCCGGGCCCACGTCGACCACGAGCACGGTCACGTTGTCCTCGCCGCCTGCGGCGTTGGCCGCCGCCACCAGGCCATCGGCTGCCGCCTCGGCCGCTACCAGGCTCCCCAGCACCTCGGCGATGGCGCTCGATTCGAGCATCGAGTTGAGGCCATCGGTGCAGAGCAGCAGCCGATCACCGTCGTGCAGCTCGATCTCCTGGACGTCGACCTCGACGTCGTCGCGGTGGCCGAGCGCGCGCAGCACGACGTGGCGGCGCGGGTGGCGCGCCGCCGCCTCCGGGGTCAGGATCCGCTCGCGGACCATGCTGCCGACGATGCTGTGGTCCTCGGTCAGCTGGCGCAGCGCGCCATCGCGGTAGAGGTAGGCGCGCGAATCGCCCACGTGGGCCAGCCAGGCTTCGTGCCCGACGACCAGTGCGGCGGTGCAGGTCGTGGCCATCCCCCGCTTCTCACCATCCCCCTCCGCACGCTCGAAGATGCGGCGATTGGCGAGCTCGAGGGCGGCCGTGAGCGCCTCGCCATCGATCCCTCCAGAGGCATCGTCCAGGCGGCTCGCGAGGTGGTCCGCGAGGGCCTCGATGGCGATGCCTGCGGCGACCTCGCCGGCGCGGTGCCCACCCATCCCGTCGGCCACGGCAAAGAGCGGCGGTCGCACCAGGTAGCGATCCTCGTTGCCGTCGCGCACGCGTCCCGCGTCCGTGCGCACGCCCACGCTGAGCATCTGCGACGTCGCCGTCATCGGGCACCCGCCGCCGGCACGGCCTGCAACCAGGCGGCGGCGACGCTGGACCAGGCAACGGCGCCCTTGGCCGTGAACGCAGCCTGGGCCTCCTCGCCCGTCGTGGCGGCGGCGTCCAGCCGTCCGGCGCGGCGCAGCACCAGGGCCTGCTCCAGCAGCGCCTCACCGAGCAGGAGCGGCCCGTCGCTGGCACGCGCCTGGGCGACGGCCGCATCCGCGATGGGCACCGCCGCCGCCGCTTCGCCCAGCTGCGAGAGGACGCGCGCCCTCGCCACGCGCCAGCCGACCTGCACCGCGACATCCTCGCCGGGCGCCGACTCCTCGCTCCGGAAGGACGCCTCGAGTGCCTCTTCGATGGCGCCCGTCAAGGCCAGCACACCGGCCAGCCGCGCCTCGACCAGGGGCAGCAGGAGGCGCTCGCCGATGGCGGAGAGGCGCTGGCGTGCCTCGGTCAGGCGGCCGGCCGCCCGGGCGACATCGCCGGCGAGGGTGTCGCCGCGCGCGAGGAGCAGCTCGGTCTCGGCGGCGTCCACGGGAAGGCCCAGCTCGAGGCAGGTGGCCAGCCGTCGCTCACCGAGCACGCGGGCGTCGTCGGCGCGACCCTCGAGAGCGGCCACGGCCGCCCGGCCGAAGAGCAGGCCGCGCTCGACCGTCCGGCTCTCGACGGCGCTGCCGTCGAGCCCGTCAAGGAGCGTCGCGACCTCCGCCAGGGGACGCGGGCCGGACAGCCAGGCCACGGGCTGGAGTGCCAGCGCACGCGACACCTCCCGCTCGTCGCCGGCGCGGCGGGCATGGGCCACGGCACGCTCGAGGGCCTGCTCCATGGCCCCGTAGCGGCCCGCGGTGCGCCGCACCAGTGCCAGCTGGCGGTAGGCCTTGGCCAGGCCGAGGTCGTCCCCGCGCTCGCGCAGGTGCGGCAGGATCCGCTCGACCTCGCGCTGCACCCGTTCCGCGGCGCCCTCAGGACGGAGCGCGGCCATCACGTGCAGCCGCGTCAGCGCCGTGTGCTCCTCGATCTCCGAGTCGCCGGCTGCCCGCGCCGCCTCGGCAGCGCCGGTGAAGACGGCCTCGGCGCGCGCGTAGTGCCCGCTCTCGGTGAGCGCCGAGCCGAGGGCGGCCATGATCGCCGGCCGCTGATCGTCATCATCCTTCAGCAGCGCCAGCGCCCGCTCGAGGAGGCTGATGGCCGCAGGCAGGTCGCTGCGCGCCAGGGCCCGCCGCCCGGCCGCACCGAGATGCTCGGCGGCACGCCGGGGGCCGGACGGGTCGGTGATGGCGAGGCCGATCTCCTGGCGATAACGGTACGCCTGCTCGAGGTGGTAGCCGACGAGTTCCTGCTGCTCGGGCAGGCGCTCGCCCGCCTCGCGCTCGAGCCAGTCGGCGTATCGCGCGTGCAGTTCGACGCGGGCCTGCTTGGGCAGTGCCTGGTAGGCCGCGTCGCGGACGAGCTGGTGACGGAAGCGGAAGGTGGGCTCGGTCGGCGGCCCAGTCCGGTCCGGCCGGATGAGCTCCTTGCGTACGAGCGAACCGAGCAGCGCCGTCACGTCCCCCCGGGCCTCCGCTGGTACGAGCGCCTCGAGCGCGCTGCGCGGGAAGACCTTGCCCATCACGGCCGCCGCCTGGATCAGCGTTCGCTCGGGGCCCGCCAGCCGGTCCAGGCGGGCCGTCAGCAGGGCCCAGATCGAGGGCGGCACCTCGAGCGCCGAGAGGTCGCCCAGCGCCGCGACGCGGCCGTCACGCCGGGCGACCAGGCCGGCGTCGACGAGCATGGCCACGAACTCCTCGAGGAAGAGGGGATTGCCCTCCGCCGCCGAGCGGACCCGTGCCAGCTGGTCGCGCGGCATGACCCCACCCAGAAGCGTTTCGAGGAGCCGGTCGGCCTCGGATTCGGAAAGGGGCTCGAGCAGCAGGTTGGTGGCGTTCAGCTTGCCGCCCGCCCAGCGCGGGCGGACCTCCAGCAGCTCCGGCCGGGCGAGACAGACCAGCAGCAGGGGTGCCTCGCGCGACCACTCGCCGATGGACTCGACCAGGTCGAGGAGGGTCGGCTCGGCCCACTGCAGGTCGTCCACCACGGCCACCACAGGCCGTTCGCGGGCCAGCCACTCGAGGAATCGGCGGAAGGCCCAGAAGACCTCTTCGGTCGAGGCCTGGCCCGGGCGCAGCCCGGTGGCCAGGCCGACGGTGGCGGCCACGGCGTCGGCTTCCTGGTGACCGTCGAGGGCCTGGCGCAGTCGGCCGTACGCGGCGTCGGGGCCATCGTCGGCGGCGATGCCGGCGACCTGCCGGACCATCTCGGTCAGCGGCCAGAAGGTGATGCCTTCGCCGTAGGCGAGGCAGCGGCCGCGCAGCACGTGCGCCTCATCGGCGACAGCGGCGATGGCCTCGTGGGCCAGGCGGGACTTGCCGATGCCGGCCGGCCCGAGCAGCGTGAACTGGTGGCAGATGCCGGAGTCGCGCACGCGCTCGAAGGCCTGCCGCAGCAGCGTCAGCTCGAAGTCGCGGCCGACCAACGGGCTGGCGGCCCGGGACCCATCGCCCGCCACCAGCGCGATCAGCCGGACGGCCCTGACGGGGGCCGACTTGCCCTTGAGCGTCAGCGCGTCGACCGACTCCGCCTCGACCGCGCCGCGCGCCAGCCGCCAGGTGGTGTCGCCCAGCAGGATCTCGCCCGGCGCCGCCGCCTGCTCGAGGCGCGCCGCGACATTGACCGTGTCGCCCGTGACGAGGGTCTCGCCCGTGCCCGCCTGGCCCGTCACCACCTCGCCCGTGTTGAGCCCCGTGCGGGTGCGCAGGCCGACCCCGCGGCGTGCCTGCAGCTCGGCGTCGATGGGCGCCAGGGCCTCGCGCAGCTCGACCGCCGCCCGGACGGCTCGCAGGGCGTCGTCCTCGTGGGCCACGGGCACGCCGAAGACGGCCATCACCGCGTCGCCGACGAACTTCTCCACCGTCCCGCCGTGCCGCTCGAGCACCACGCGCGCCGTTTCGTAGTAGCGCCGCAT
>DASSPM010000076.1:0-13904 GCA_035699625.1 Candidatus Limnocylindrales bacterium
GGACTCATCCTCGGCTGGAGGGTGTGCGGCTACTACGGCGTCGATCGGTACCTGCTGCCGATGCTCGGCACCCCCTGGAGCAGGGGACCCCTCCTCCGGTTCACGGCAGCGAAACCCATCCCCGGGTAAGGAGGCAGACTCGAGCGTCACCTTCGGACTCCTCCCCGACCAGCGCGGCCGGTCGTCCCTCGGGGCGGCCGGCCGCTCTCACGTTCTGGCCGCATGGCGGCCGCTGGCCGTAGGATTAGCGCCATCCCGACCAGCTGACGCTGCCCACGAACCGACCTGCCCACCTGCTCCGGAGGACCGCTCATGGCCGACGCTGTCCAGCCGACCCGCGTGACCCTGATCCCCGGCGACGGGGTCGGTCCCGAGGTCGTCCGATCGGCGCGGCGCATCATCGAGGCGGCCGGCGTGCCCATCGAATGGGAGGAGGCGCAGGCCGGTGCCGAGGTCTTCCGGCGCGGCGACTCGTCCGGCGTGCCGCGCGAGACGCAGGAGTCGATCGCGCGCACGCGGGTCGTCCTCAAGGGCCCGCTCGAGACGCCCGTCGGCTTCGGCGAGAAGAGCGCCAACGTCACCCTGCGCAAGCAGTTCGAGACGTACGCCAACGTGCGTCCCGCGCGGGAGCTGCCCGGCGTGCCGACGCGCTACCGGGGCGAGGGCGTCGACTTCGTGGTCGTGCGCGAGAACGTCGAGGACCTCTATGCAGGCATCGAGCACATGCAGAGCCCGACCGTCGCCCAGGCCCTCAAGGTCATCTCGCGCAAGGGCTCGGAGAAGGTCATCCGTTATGCCTTCGAGCTGGCCCGGCGCGAAGGTCGCACGATGGTCACCTGCGCCTCGAAGGCCAACATCCTCAAGCTGACCGAGGGGCTCTTCAAGCGGGTCTTCGAAGAGATGGCGCCCGATTACCCCGAGATCGAGGCGCAGCACCTCATCGTGGACAACGTCGCCCACCAGATGGCCAAGGACCCGGCGCAGTTCGACGTCCTGGTCATGACCAACATGAACGGCGACATCCTCTCCGATCTCGCGTCGGGCCTCGTGGGCGGCCTCGGCTTCGCCTGCAGCGGCAACTACGGCGACGACGTGGCCATCTTCGAGGCGGTCCACGGCTCCGCGCCGAAGTACGCCGGCAAGGACGTCATCAATCCGACGGCGCTGATCCTCTCCTCGGTGCTGATGCTCCGCCACATCGGCCACGACGACGCCGCCGACACCATCGAGGACGCGGTGCTGGCCACGCTCGAGTCCGGGCAGGCGGTGACGCAGGACCTGGCACGACAGACGGGGGACGTGGAGCACACCACGAGCACCTCGGGCTTCACCGACGCCATCATCGCCAACCTCGGGCAGACCGCCTCGAGCGGCTCGGTCCGGGCCCGGCGCCGCGCGGCGCCGCTCGAGGCGGTCGAGGCGCGCTCGACGGCGCGTGGCCGCGCTGGCGCTGCCGCCTCGGTCGAGCGCCGCCAGGACGGCGTGGACGTGATGATCGAGTCCGACCTGCCGGTGGAGGAATTGGGGCAGTCGCTCGAGGCGCTCGCCGGCGACCGCCTGCGTCTCGCCTTCATCTCCTCGCGCGGCACCAAGGTCTACCCGTCGGCCGGCCTGGAGGTCGACCACGTCGACTGGTATCGGGCCCGCTTCCGCGCCGCCGAGGGCGGCGAGTTGGAGGAGCAGGACCTGGTGGCGCTGCTGGGTCGCATCGCCGAGCGCCATCGCTGGACGCAGCTCGAGCGGCTGCAGTCCTTCGACGGCGAAGCCGGCTACACCACGGCCGCCGGCCAGTGAACGCGGCACGCGCCGCCGGGCGTGCTCGGGCGAGCGGGGCGCGCGTGGCGGTCATCGTCGGCTCGCGCTCGGACGTGCCGACCATGGAGAAGGCGACCGCGCTCCTCGAGGAGCTCGGCGTGGCCAGCGAGCTGCGCGTCATCTCGGCTCACCGGGCACCGGCCCTCCTGGAGCGGTTCGTGAGCGAGTCGGAGCAGAGCGGCGTGCGTGTCTTCATCTGCGCCGCCGGTCTGGCCGCCCATCTGCCGGGCGTGGTGGCCTCGAAGACCCTGCTGCCGGTCATCGGCGTGCCGCTCCCCGGTGGCGTGGCCGACGGCCTCGATGCGCTGCTCTCTATCGTCCAGATGCCGCGCGGCGTGCCGGTGGCCACGGTCGGCGTGGGCAACGCCGGCAATGCTGCCCTCCTGGCGGTCGAGATGCTGGCCCTCTCCGACGACGCGCTGCGGTCGCGCCTGGCAAGCTGGCGAGCCGAGCAGACCCGCGCGATCGAGGAGGACCCCTCGAACCAGTAGGGGTGTCGTGCCGCCGCCAGCCACCTGCGGGCACGCGGCGTACACTCCGGGCAGAACCATGGACGACCAGGCATCGATGGACGGGATGCCGCAGCTCGACCGGCAGCCGGTGCCGGTGCGGCGGGATGCGCACGGGCGCCCCCTCGCCCCGAGCCGCGTGCCGGAGACGCGCCCGACGCCGCTCCAGGGTGTCTTCATCTACCTCTCGGCCGTGGCGCTGGTCTGCGGCGTCATCGTCATCAGCGCGCTCGAGCTGGGCACGCCGCCGTCCTCGCTCATGGTCAAGGTGCCCGCGCTCATCGGCGGCTTCCTGCTGGCGCTCGTGACGGTCGACGCCATCGTGCGCGTCTGGCGCTCTGCCTTCGCCTGGCTGCCGGTCGATCGCGGCCTCGGGCTCTTTCGCTTCGTGTGGGTGGTCGTGCTCGTCGGCGTGCTGGTGGCCGTGGTGCTGGCTGCGGCTCTGGTCGTGGCAGCCTGAGCATGCGCGAGGTTCCAGCCGACTCCACCTTCGACCTCTCGGGTGGTGCGAGGCTGCACCCCGACGCGTTCGAGGACGTCGGCCACGGCGTGCCTGCCTGGCTGGCGGCGACGCTCAACTACTGCTCCCGCTGCGGTGACCGCCTCCGGCTGGGGCCCATCGACGGGGAGGAGCGTGAGCGCCTCGGCTGTGGCTCGTGTGGCTTCATCGCCTACGTCAACCCGCGCCTGGTGGTGACCACCATCCCTGTCACGGAGCGCGGCGAGGTGGTCCTGCTACGGCGGGGCATCGAGCCGGGCTACGGGCTCTGGGCGCAGCCGGGCGGCTTCCTCGAGATCGACGAGACCGTCCACGAGGGGGCCATCCGCGAGACGCTCGAGGAGACCGGCCTGATCGTCGAACCGCACGAGATCGTGGGCGTCTACTCGCGCACCGAGGCGGCCATCGCGGTCATCGCCTTCGAGGCGCGCATCGTCAGCGGCAGCTACCGCCTGGGACCGGAGACGCTCGAGCTCGAAGCCTTCGCCCCCGACCGCATCCCCTGGCCGGAGATCGCCTTCAAGACGACCACCTGGGCGCTGCGCGACTGGGTGCGGCGGGTGCGCCCCGACATCCACCCGCCGCTCGAGAACCGCGAGCGAGCCCGGCCGTAGCACGCCCTGGGGAGCGAGGTGACGCAGGCGGGCGGTGAGGCCCCGGCCCCGGCAGACAGGCTTCGCATCGCCGTCATCGGCGCCGGCGCGACGGGCGGCTACTTCGGCGGGCGCCTGGCTCTGGCAGGCCACGACGTGCGCTTCCTGGCGCGCGGTCGGACGTTGGCGGCCTTGCGCGCTGACGGGCTGCAGGTGCGCAGCGTCCGCGGCGACTTCCGCGTCCATCCGCCCGCCACCGACGACCCGGTCGAGGTCGGGCCCTGCGACGCCGTCCTCTTCTGCGTCAAGACCTACGACACCGACGGCGCGGCGGCCCTGCTGCCGCCGCTGCTGGGTCCCGATACGGCTGTCCTCTCGGTCCAGAACGGCATCGACAACGAGGAGCGCATCGGGGCCGTGGCCGGGCAGGGCCACGTGATCGGGGGCGTCGCCTTCATCTTCGCGCACGTCGCCGGACCGGCCATCATCGAGCACACCGGCGGCCCCAGCGCCCTGGTCCTCGGCGAGCTCGACGGGCGGACCACGCCGCGCGTGGAGCGTCTCGCGGCGGCCTGCCAGGCGGCCGGCATCCCGGCCGAGGTCTCGGCCGACATCCTCGTCCGCCTCTGGACCAAGTGGGCCTTCATCTGCGCGCAGGCGGGCATGACCGCAACCAGCCGCCTCGGCATCGGCGAGATCCGCCAGGTGCCGGAGTCGCTGGCCATGTTCCGGGCCATCCTCGAGGAGGTCTGGCGGGTCGGACGTGGCGAGGGCGTCGCGTTGCCCGACGACATGGTCGAGCGCCAGCTCGAGTTCGCCCTCAGCCTGGAGCCGGGCGCTCGGTCATCGCTGCACGACGATCTCACCGCGGGGCGGCGCATGGAGCTCGAGGCGCTGCACGGCGAGGTGGTGCGCCGGGCGGCGCGCGCCGGCCTCGACGCCCCGGCCGCCCGCGCGGTCTACGCCATCCTGCGCCCCTGGGCGCTGCGCAACGAGGCGGCACTGGAAGGCCGCTGAGGCTCGGCCTCACGTGCGGCAGCCGGCACGGCTTCGCTGAATGGCGCCCCCGGCGCCCGAGCCCGAGATCAGCTCAGGTCGACGTAGACGTTCTTGACCTCGGTGTAGAGGTCGAGCGCGTGCATCCCCAGCTCGCGGCCGATGCCCGACATCTTGTAGCCGCCGAAGGGCGCCTCGGTGTGCACGCTGGAGTTCGAGTTGACCGACAGCACGCCCGAGTGGACGCCCTTGGCCATGCGCAACGCCCGCCCGATGTCACGCGTCCAGATCGAGCCCGAGAGGCCGTAGGGCGTCGCGTTGGCCAGGCGCAGCGCCTCCTCTTCGGTGTCGAAGGGGATGACCGCCACGACGGGTCCGAAGACCTCCTCGGCGACGATGCGCATGTCGGGCCGGCAGGCATCGAAGATGGTCGGCTGCAGGAAGGCCCCCTTCTCGAAGCCGTCGCCCTCGGGTGCGCTGCCGCCGGCGACCAGCCTGGCGCCCTCCTCCCGGCCGGCGGCGATGTAGTCCATGACCCGCTCCCGGTGTCGCTCGTGGACCAGGCTGCCCACCTCCGTCGCCTCGTCGGTCGGGTCGCCCAGCTTCACATTGGCCGTGGCCTCGGCGAAGAGCTCGACCACCTTGTCGTGGACAGACCGCTCGACGAGGATGCGGCTGCGCGCGCAGCAGTCCTGACCGGCGTTGTCGAAGACGCTGTAGGGCGACTCCCTGGCGAAGCGCTCCAGGTCGGCGTCGGCGAAGACGATGTTGGGGCTCTTGCCGCCCAGCTCGAGCGAGACCTTCTTCACGTTGCTCGCGGCCAGGCGCATGATCTCCTGGCCCGTGGTCGTCTCACCCGTGAAGGCGACCTTGCCGATGCCCGGGTGCGCGGCGATGGCCGCGCCGGCGCTGCCGCCGGGCCCCGTGATCACGTTGACCACGCCCGGCGGGAAGCCCGCCTCGAGCGCCAGTTCGCCCAGGCGGATGGCCGTCAACGGCGTCCAGCTGGCGGGCTTCAGGATGCAGGTGTTGCCCGCCGCGAGCGCCGGCGCCAGCTTCCAGCTGGCCATGTTCATGGGGAAGTTCCAGGGCACGATGAGGCCGACCACGCCGATCGGCTCGCGCAGCGTGAAGTCGAGGCCGGGCTTGCTGACCGGGATGGTCTCGCCGAAGACCTTGTTGGCGGCGCCGGCGTAATACTCGAGCGTCAGCCAGACGCCGACCGCCTCGTCGCGCGAGCTGCGGATGGGCTTGCCCACGTTGGCCGTTTCGAGCTGCGCCAGCTCTTCCATGTGCGTCTTGACCAGGCCGGCGAACTTCTGGAGTGTCCGGCCGCGCTTGCTGGCGGACCACGACGAGAAGCCCTTCGGGTCGTCGAAGGCCTTCTGCGCCGCCTCGACGGCGCGATCGACATCGGCCTTGCCGCCCAACGGCACGCGGGCGATGACCTCGCCGGTGGCCGGGTTGCCGACCTCGAAGGTCTGGCCGTCGAGGGCATCGACCTGCTCGCCGCCGATGATCATCTTCACCTCGCGGACGCCGGCGGCGGGCGTCGCCTCGGTGCGCTGCTCGATCGTCATGGAAGGGGTCCTCGGAGGTACGGGGGAGTGCCTCCGATGATACGCCGCGGGGGCCTCAGCGCTCGCCGGCGGGCTGCAACCGCCTGCGGGCGGCTGCGGTCAGCGCCGCGGCCAGCGGCGGTCCGCGGCCGCGTTCACGGCGCCCGCCGGGTCGCCCGGCCAGACCACCCGCCGCTCCCCGAAGCCAAGCCACTCATCGAGGTACCAGCAGACCACGGGCGCCAGCGCGGCCAGGTAGGCGAAGGTGGCCCAGTAGCCCATGTAGAGCGTGACGGCGAAGATGGCCACGCCGGCCAGGACCATGGACCGATGGCTGCGCACCAGCGGGATGGTGGCCAGCCCCACGGCGCCGCCGGCAACGAAGCGCAGGCGGTCGAAGAAGGCCGCCGGCAGCGACCTGCCGAGCGCGGCCTCGGCCAGGGCGCCCAGCGAGTAGTAGCTCGAGGCGTGCACCGCCTGCGCCCGGGCGATGCTATCGGCGATCGGTCCGGCGCCCCAGGCGAGGATGGCCGGCAGCCAGCCGAGCGCGGCACCGCCGAGCGAGCCGATGAGCGCCGGCAGCCCGCCCCACACTGCCAGCGGCAGGACCCACGCCGCGGCGTGAGGCTTGAAGGCGGTGGCCAGCCCCAGGAGTGCCCCGCCCGCGGCCGGCAGCCGCTCGGCCACGACCATGGCCAGCAGGATGAGCACGCCCGCGCTTGTGTCGTTCGAGCCGTCCGTGGCGGTGACCACGAGTGCCGGCGTCATGGCGTAGACGGCCAGTCCCAGCGCGCGCCCGCGCAACGCCAGCGCCAGCATCACCGCCGCGGCCAGGCTGAACTCCACCGCCCGCGGGGCGGCCTGGAAGGGGAGATACCAGAGCAGCGCCAGCGGCCCGTAGGGGAAGGGCGCCCCGGGCGGGCGCGACACGTCGTAGCCGACGCCGTAGGGGTTGAGTCCGTCCGTGAGGCGTTCGATGGCTGCCACGGTCACCGTCAGCACGTCCGACCAGCTGGCGCCCACGAACGCCACGCGCAGACCGACCCCGGCCAGGAAGAGCACGGCCACCACCACCAGCCCGACCCGCAGGCGCAGCGAGAGCGCCAGCACGACCGCCAGGGCGAGGCCCCAGCCGAGCACGGCGGGCCGGGGCGTGGCCGCGGGCAACAGGAGCAGCAGGGCCACCGTGAGCGAGAGCCACAGCAGCGCGCCCATGGTGGGCTCCTCGCGCCGGCGCAGCCAGCCGGCCAGTCGTTCGCGCGTCGTCGGCCGGCTCATCGCCGCCGAGCGTACCAGCGGCCCGACCCCCACGGGCGAGGGGCAGGCCCAGCGTCCCTCGGAGGCTCGGCTAGAAGTAGTTGACGGTGATGCCGCCGTCGATGACGAGTGCCGCGCCGTTCGTCCAGCGCGAGTCGTCCGAGGCCAGGTAGATCGCCAGATGCACGATCTCCTCTGGCTTGCCGAAGCGGCCGGTCGGGTTGCGCGCGAGGCGGATGCGCTTGGCCTCCTCGTCCCTGACCAGCCAGTCCATCAGCAGCGGTGTCTCGATCGGCCCGGGGCAGATGGCGTTGCTGCGCACGCCCCGCGGGGCGAACTGGACGGCGAGTGAGCGGGTCAGGCTGAGCACGGCGCCCTTCGAGGCGGTGTAGGCGTCCTGCGGCACCGAGCAGCCCAGGATGGCCACGAAGCTGGAGATGTTGATGATCGATCCCGAGCCCTGCTCGACCATGCGCGGGATGGCGTACTTGCAGCCGAGGAAGACGCCGCGCACGTTGACCGCCATGACCCTGTCCCAGGTCTCCACGTCCGTGTCGATGACCGAGTGGTCGGCGGCGGGCATCACGCCCGCGTTGTTGTAGAGGCAGTCCAGCCGGCCGTACGTGGCCACGGCGTGCTCGACCATGCGCCGAGCCTGCTCCTCGCGCGAGACGTCGGCCACCACCGCGGTCGCCTCGCCCCCCGCGGCACGCACCGCCGCGGCAGCCGACTCGACTGCCTCTTCGCTCACGTCGGCGAGCACCACGCGCGCGCCTTCGCGAGCGAACATCTCGGCCGCCACGCGGCCCATGCCGCTGGCCGCGCCGGTGATGATGCTGACCTTGTCCTGCAGGCGTCCGGGCACCCTTCCCTCCGATTCTGTCAGAGCCGCTGGCCACGCCCGGCCACGATGGCCGCCCCGGCGAGCCAGAAGGCGAGCATCAGCCGCGCCCGAGGCTCAGTAGAGGAGCGTGACGTCCTTCGAGAGGTGGAGCCGGAAGATGTCGTCCGCGAGGGCCAGGTCGGTCTCGACGTAGGTCGCCTCGGCGTGCCGGGTGATGACGTCGCCGACATGCTCGACGATGAGCAGGACCATGCCCGTGACCCGGTCGACGCCGACTTCCAGCCAGTGGTCGGGGCGGTCGGTCAGGAGCTCGGTCCGGCGCGGCTGGTCGGCGCGGATGAGCCACGCGTCGCGGTCGCCGGCGAGGGTCGTCGTGCCGAGCATGGTCAGGCGCGCCGTCATCAGCAGGTTGCGGCAGTAGCCGTAGGGGTGCACGAAGGTCTCGGCCAGCGACTCCATGGGCAGGTGCGTGATGGGCACGTAGACGCGCGCGAAGGCCGGCAGCCGCGGATCGGTGATGCCCTCCGGACGCTCGCGCACCGGCCGCTCGCTGGCGGTGTGGCTGCGCGCGTCATAGGTGCGGATGCGCTCGCCGTCGGTGACCCAGACCAGGCTGTCGGCACGCAGGCCCTCGCTGCCGAAGCGGGTGACGACCTTGGCTCGCTCGGGGTGGCGAAGCCAGATCTCGTGCGTCTCGAGTTCCTCGCCGTGCGCCGTGGAGGTGCGATCCTCGATGCGCATGCGCAGCGAGTCGAAGCGCCGCTCGGCGTCGCGCATGAAACCGAAGAGCTCGTTGAAGGTCGGCGCGTCGGCCGGCGGCGGCAGGTACGAGGGCACGCTCGGCAGGCGCACACCGGCCGGAAGGGGAGCAGGGAGTCGGCTGGCCATCGGCGCCGATCGTAGCACCGCGAGGGCGGTGCCCGGCGGCACCACGACGGGGCCGGCGCTCCTTGAGCCCTTGGCCGGCACACGCTACCATTCCAGACCCCGCCGGGAGGAAGAGCGGGTCCCCCAGCCACGTGCATCACTGGCCACGGCAGGCGACTGTCGCCACTGCCATCGTGTAGCTCCAAGGAGGCCCACGTGAGACGGTTCAACGTCGCCCTCGCCGTCGCCCTCGCCCTGGTCATGGCCGGGCTCGGTCCGGCCAGCGCGGCCTCGCCCCGCAGCCTGGACGGCGTGAGCGATCGCTCACGCACGACGGGCAGTTCAGCTGAGTACGCCGTGGTCTGGTTCAAGGACCAGGCGCTCGCCCGCTACGACGGCCACATCCCCGGCTACGCCCGGACCAAGCCGCAGCCCGGCCAGCGCCTGGCGCTCGGCTCCTCCGCCGCGAGGAGCTACGCCAGGTACCTCGCCGAGAAGCACGCCGCCTACCGCGGCTACCTGCGCACCGCGGCGCCCAGGGCACAGGTCGTGCGCGACCTGCGCATCGTGGCCAACGCCGTCGCAGTCAAGCGCAACGGGCACGGAATGGCCGCGCTCGCCAGGCACCCCGACGTCCTGCGCGTGACGCCGAGCTGGACCTATCGCCCGTCGATGAACATCTCCAACGGGCTGATCGACTCGGCCGGCCTGTGGGCCGACCTGGGCGGCCAGTCGAACGCCGGCACCGGGATCAAGGTCGCCGTCATCGACACCGGCATCGATCTCGGCAACCATTTCCTCAGCGATGCCGGCTACCCGACTGCCAGCAAGACCAACGCCTGCCCCGGGACCGGCAACGTGAGCAACAAGGTCATCGTCTGCCGGGTCTACGCCTCGGGCAACACGGGCGCTGCGTCGCCGCACCAGCTCAAGGTCTTCGACCACGGCACCCACGTCGCGGGAACGATCGCCGGCGCCGCCGGCACCACGGGTACCGTCGAGGGCACCAGCGTCTCCATCAGCGGCCTCAGCGGCGTCGCTCCGAAGGCCCTCCTCGGCGACTACAACGTCTTCCCCGGCTTCGGCGCCGGCTTCGTCGCCTTCGGCGGCAGCGCCTTCAGCCACGACATCGCGCAGGCACTCGAGGACGCGCTCAGGGACGGCATGGACGTCGCCAACATGAGCCTGGGCGGTGGCGTCCAGGGCCCGCATGACTTCCTGGCCGAAGCGGTCGACGGCGCCGTCGACGCGGGCATGGTCGTGGCGGTCGCCGCGGGCAACTCCGGCCCCGGCCAGATGACCGTCGAGTCGCCCGGCAGCGCCTTCGGCGCGCTGACGGCGGGTGCCAGCACCAACCCGCACTTCGTCGGTATCCCGGTCACCGTGGGTGGGACCACGTACGGCGCCGCGCTGGGCGACTTCGCCAACTTCGACCCGGCCGTGACGGCCGCCTACACGGTGACCACCCCGACCAACGGGTGCACCGCCATCTCGACGAACCTGACGGGCAAGATCGCCCTCATCGACCGGGGCGTCTGCGCCTTCAGCACGAAGATTCGCAACGCACAGAACGCGGGCGCCATCGGTGTGCTCGTCGTGAACATCTTCGCCGGGGATCCTTCCGCCATGGGCGGCGACGGCACCCCGAACCAGCCGACCATCCCCGCAGCCATGCTCGGCAAGGCCGACGGCAACGCCATCAAGCCCTCGGGCACGGCCACCGTCGATGGCACGGCCCCGGCCGAGTTCCTGACCGGCAACGAGGACATCATCGCCGGCTTCTCCTCGCGCGGTCCGACGCCATACACGTACCTCATCAAGCCGGACGTGACGGCGCCCGGCGTGAATGTCCTGTCGAGCGTCTTCAACGACAAGTTCGCCTTCTTCCAGGGCACCAGCATGGCCACGCCGCACGTCGCCGGTGCCGCCGCGCTACTGCGCCAGCTCCACCCGACGTGGGATCCCTGGCAGATCAAGTCGGCTCTCGTCAACACCGCCAAGCGGCCGGTCTGGGATCATGTCAACGGCACGGCCGCGACCGGCGTCAACGTCCGTGGCGGCGGTCGCATCGACCTCGGTGCGGCCAGTGAGACGCCGGCCACGATCGTGCCCGCCAGTGCCAGCTTCGGCTACTACAACGGCAACACGACCGTGGGCGGCCAGGTGAAGCTCTGGGTCACCAACGTGAGTGGCTCGAGCAAGACCTTCGCCTTCGCCGTCAGCGGCAACGCGCCCTCCGGTGTGGTCACAGCGAGCCCGAGCTCGCTGACGCTGGCGAATGGCGCCGGCGGCTGGGTCACCCTGACGCTCAACGGCGGCAAGGCCTCCAGCCTGGCCAGCGGCGACTACTCCGGCGACGTGACCATCACGAGCAGTGGCCCGACCTTGAAGGTTCCCTGGTTCGTGCGCGTCAACCGCGAGGGCAAGCCCTGACGGGATCCCAGTATCAGCGCGACACCGAGAAGGCCGGGACGGACGTCCCGGCCTTCTGCTTCCCCGGCGTCTTCCGCCGCCGCTGGGTGGCGCTGACTCGCGAGCGTCTCAGTTCCGTCGCCCTAGTAGTCGTCCACCCCGCCGCCCGGCGTCCCGGCGGGCTGTTCGCACAGCTTGAACTGGCCGCTGCGGCCGGCACGATAGTCGAGCCGCATCCCGCCGGCCTCGACGAGGACCTGGAAGCCCTCCACCAGCGCCTGGGTGTAGATCTGGCCGGGTTGCGGGCAACCCAGCGAGCCGTCGCTCCAGGTGACGGCGCGTGACTCGATGACGGCCACCTGGTCGGGCGTCACCGAGGCACGGCGGGTGGCGTCGGCGACAATGGCGGCCTCCAGCTCCTGCGGCAGCCCGCTGCCCCCGCCGCCGCTGGCTCCCGGTGCGCCGCCCGGCGTCGGGCTGCTGGACGAGCCGGCGCTGCAGGCGGTCAGGGCAAGCAGCAGCGGAGCCAGCGCCAGCCGTCGCATCAGCCCGGTCCGACCATCTTCTCGGGCCGCACCAGCTCGTCGTACTCGGCCTCGGTCACGTAGCCCGACTCGACGGCCACCTCGCGCAGGGTGCGGCCCTCGTGGTGCGCTTTCTTGGCGATCTCGGCGGCCCGGTCGTAGCCGATGCGGGGCGAGAGCGCCGTGACCAGCATCAGCGATCGGTCGACCAGCTCGGCGATGCGCTCCCGGTTCGGTTGGATGCCCTCGACGCAGAACTCGCGGAAGGTGCCGCAGGCATCGGCCAGGATGGCCGCCGAGTGCAGGAAGTTGCGGATCAGTACTGGCTTGTAGACGTTCAGCTCGAAGTTGCCCTGCGAGCCCGCGACGGTGACGGCCACGTCATTGCCGAAGACCTGGCAGCAGACCATGGTCAGGGCCTCCGACTGGGTCGGGTTCACCTTGCCCGGCATGATCGACGAGCCGGGCTCGTTCTCCGGCAGCTGCAACTCCCCGAGGCCGCTGCGTGGGCCGCTGGCCAGCCAGCGCACATCGTTGGCGATCTTCATCAGCGCCACGGCCAGGGTGCGCAGCGACCCGTGCGCCTCGACCAGTGCGTCATGGCTGGCCAGTGCGGCGAACTTGTTGGCGGCGTTGGTGAAGGGCAGGCCGGTCAGCTCCGCGATGCGCGCCGCCACCGCCTCGCCGAAGCCGGGCGGCGTGTTGAGCCCGGTGCCCACGGCGCTGCCGCCGATGGCCAACTCGTGCAGCCCGGGTAGCGCGCGCTCGATGCGCTCGATGCTCGCGTCGAGCTGGGCGACATAGCCCGAGAACTCCTGACCCAGCGTGAGCGGCACGGCGTCCTGCAGATGGGTCCGCCCGATCTTGACGATCGATCCGAACTCCCGCGCCTTGCCGTCGAGCGCCACGCGCAGGGCACGCACGCTGGGCAGGACTCGCTCCACCACGGCACGTGATGCGGCGATGTGCATCGCCGTCGGGAAGGTGTCGTTGGACGACTGGGACATGTTGACGTGGTCGTTGGGGTGCACCGGCGTCTTCGAGCCGAGCTCGCCTCCGGCCAGCTCGATGGCCCGGTTGGCGATGACCTCGTTGGCGTTCATGTTCGACTGGGTGCCCGAGCCCGTCTGCCAGACGTAGAGCGGGAAGTGCTCGTCGAGCCGACCGTCGGCGACCTCGCCGGCAGCGGCCACGATCAGCTCGGCCAGCTCGCGCGACAGCCCGCCCAGCTCGACGTTGACCTCGGCGCAGGCACGCTTGAGGACACCGAAGGCGTGCACCACCTCGAGCGGCATGCGGTCGTCGCCGATGGCGAAGTGGTGCAGCGAGCGCTCCGTCTGGGCGCCCCAATAGCGGTCGGCAGGGACCTCGATGCTGCCCATCGAGTCGGACTCGCGGCGGTTGGTGCGCGCAGTCTTCCCCGTGCCGCTGGTCACGCCGCTTCCTCCGTCGCTGGTCCGGGCTGGTTCATCTCGCCCCTGCGTTGCACGCTGCCCGCTCCACGCGGGTCGGCTTCAAGGGTACGCGTCCGGACCGCCGGTTGCCGGAGCGACGCCCCGATCCGACCCCCTCAGTAGGCGGCGCCCGCCGCCACCGGCAGCGGCTCGGCCGCCTGTGGACGGCCGTGGGTCGAGATGCGCGTCGAGAGTGCGACGGCCACGAAGCCCAGCACGGCCGCCGAGATGAAGGCCGCGTGATAGTCCCCGAAGGCCTGGCGCATGGCACCGCCGGCGAACGCCGCGACGGCCGCGCCGATCATGTGGCCGAAGAAGATCCAGCCGTAGATCGGCCCGACCGAGGCACGCCCATAGAGGCGCGCCACCAGGTTCGCCGTAGGCGGCACCGTGGCGATCCAGTCGAGCCCATAGACCACCGCGAAGACCAGCAGCCAGGGCACGTCGAGGATGAACGGTAGCGCTGCGATGGAGAGCGCCCGGAAGCCGTAGTAGGCAGCCAGCAGGCGCCGGTTGTCGTAGCGGTCGGTGAGCCAGCCGGAGGCGAGCGTGCCGACGATGTTCATGGCACCCAT
>DASSPM010000077.1:0-3584 GCA_035699625.1 Candidatus Limnocylindrales bacterium
GTCGGAGTCGTCGAGCGCGAGGCACTCCTCGACGGGAGCGCGGTGCGCGCCGGCGACGTGCTTCTGGGGCTCGCCTCGTCCGGACTTCATGCCAACGGTTTCTCGCTCGTGCGGGCCGTGCTCGCGGAGCACGAGCTCGACCTTGCCACGCCCTACCTCGAGGTCGTGGGCGGCCTGCTCGGCCAGGCCGCGGCCGAGGCCGCCGCGCAGCAGGAGCCGGCGCATGCCCTGGCCACGCTGGGCGAGGTGCTGCTCACGCCCACGCGCATCTACGCGCCCGACGTGCTGGCTCTCCGCGATCAGCTCGAGACGGTCGGCTCGGGCCTGCACGGGCTGGCCCACGTCACCGGCGGCGGCCTCGCCGGCAACGTGCCCCGCGTCCTGCCGGACCACCTCGCGGCGCGGCTGGTGACGGACTGGCCGTTGCCCTCGGTCTTCGCGCTGCTCGCCGAGCTCGGTCACCTCGATGGGCCGGAGCTGCGTGCCACGCTCAACGCCGGCATGGGCATGGTCGCCGTCGTGCCGCCCGAGGCCGTCGATGCCGCGCTCGCGTTCTTCGCCGCGCGCGAGCTGGCCGCCCGGCCCATCGGGCAGGTGGTCGAGCGCGCCGCGATCGATGGCGCGCGCTATGTCGAGGTCGATGGCGCCTGAGGCGGCTGCCACGGCCAGGCCGGGGCCCTCGCCGCGGGGGCGTGTCGCCGTCTGCGTTTCGGGCCGCGGCAGCAACCTGCGGGCCCTGGTCGAGCGCGCCGAGCGTGGCAGCCTCGGCGGGGAGATCGTGCTCGTGGTCGCGGATCGGGCCTGCCCGGCGCTCGAGTGGGCGGCCGGCCGTGGCCTGCCGACGACGCTCGTCGAGCCCTCCGCGCACGCCGACCGGGCGGCGTGGGATCGGGCCCTTGCCGCGGCGCTGACCGCCGCCCGCCCCGACGTGGTCGTGCTGGCCGGCTTCATGCGCTGGGTGGGACCGGTGGTCCTGGCGGCCTTCGCCGGGCGCATCCTCAACGTCCACCCGAGCCTTCTGCCGGCGTTCGCCGGTCGCCAGGCGGTGGCCGACGCCGTTGCCGCGGGTGTGGCCGTGACCGGCGTCACCGTCCACCTTGTGGACGAGACGGAGGACGGCGGGCCGATCTTGCTCCAGGAGCCGGTGGCCGTGCCCCCCGGCGCTGACGAGGCGGCGCTGGCGGAGCGCCTCCATGCCGTCGAGCATCGCCTGCTGCCGCACGCGGTGCGCCTGGCCCTGGCCGGCGCGCTGCGGCCGCCCGCCGGCGGAGAGCGGCGCGCCGCCCTCGACCCGGCCGCCGCCGCGACCCTCCCGTCGCCTCGCCGCGCCCTTCTCTCGGTCTCCGACAAGCGCGGCCTGGCGGACTTCGCGCGCGGCCTCGACGGGCTCGGCTTCGAGCTCGTCTCGACCGGCGGTACGGCGCGCGCCATGCGCGAGGCCGGCCTCGCCGTGACCGACGTGGCGGCCGTGACCGGCTTCCCCGAGATGCTCGACGGGCGGGTCAAGACGCTCCACCCGCGAGTGCACGCCGGCGTGCTCGCCGACCGCCGGCTGCCCGACCACCGGGCGCAGCTGGCGGCCCTGGCCATCGAGCCCTTCGAGCTGGTGGTGGTCAACCTCTACCCCTTCGAGGCGGCCGCGGCGCGGCCCGACGTGGGCCTGGACGAGCTGATCGAGGAGATCGACATCGGTGGGCCGAGCCTGGTCCGCGCCGCGGCCAAGAACCACGCCTCGGTCGGCGTGGTGACGGACCCGGAGCAATACGCGGCGGTGCTCGGCGAGCTGCGCGCCGGCGGCAGGCTCTCGGAGCCGACACGACGTGAGTTGGCGCTGGCCGCCTTCGCCACGACCGCCGCCTATGACGGCCTCATCGCCCAGGAGCTGGCTGCACGCTGGTGGCCCGAGCGGCCCGCCGCGCCGGGCGTGTCCGGGCCCCGGGAGGGCCTCCCGGCTCGCCTGCGCCTGGAGGCCGAGCGCGCGCTGGAGCTGCGCTACGGCGAGAACCCCCATCAGCGGGCCGCGCTCTATGTCCTCCCCGGCGTCGACCCTGCGGCCGGGCCCTTCGCCGTGGGTGCCGAGCCCCGCCAGGGCAAGCCGCTCAGCTACAACAACATCCTCGACGCGGCGGCGGCAGCCGGCCTGGCGCGCGACCTGCGCGGGCCTGCCTGTGTCATCGTCAAGCACACCAATCCCTGCGGCGTGGCAGAACGGGACGATCTCCTGGCGGCCTGGCAGGCGGCCCTCGCGGGTGACCCGGTGAGCGCCTTCGGCGGCGTCGTCGCGCTCACCCGGCCCATCGATGCGGTCGTGGCCGAGGCGCTCAGCTCGACCTTCCTGGAGGTCGTGCTCGCCCCCGGCGTCGAGCCCGAGGCCGAGGCCATCTTGGGTCGCAGGGAGAACCTGCGCCTGCTGGTCGATCCCGCGCTCGGCCGGCCGGCCATCGGGGGCATCGAGTACCGCAGCGCAGGCGGCGCGCTGCTGGCCACCGAGGCCGACGTCGCGTCCGACGAGCCCGCCGCCTGGCGCCCGGCCACGACCCGGCCGCCGAGCGAGGCGGAACGGCGGGACCTCGACCTTGCCTGGCGCGTCGCGCGCCACGTCAAGTCCAACGCCATCGTGCTGGTGCGGGATGCGGCGGTGGTCGGGGTCGGCGCCGGCCAGATGAGTCGCGTCGACAGCGCGCGTCTGGCAGTGGCCAAGGCGGGTCCCGAGCGGGCGCGCGGCGCGGTCTGCGCCTCGGACGCCTTCTATCCCTTCCCTGACGGGGTGACGGTCTGCACCGACGCCGGCGTGACCGCCTTCGTCCAGCCGGGCGGCTCCCAGCGCGACGCCGAGGTCATCGCCGCCGCGGAGCAGGCCGGGGCGGCGATGCTCCTCACCGGCGTGCGCCACTTCCGCCACTAGGGGTCCCGGTGCGTTCCGGCCTACACTTGGGTCGAACGGAGGGCGATGCCATGAACGAGACCAGACCGGCGAGCACGCCAGAGACGGACGACAGCACCAACCCGACCGAAGCGGCGCCGGGGGCGGCGACGGCCGGCACGAGCGCCAGCAGCAGCTGGGAGACTGGCCCCAGCGGCGACGAGGCCGCCGGCGCGGGCAGCAGCGGTGGTCGCGAGACGCCAGCGATGGTGGCGCAGCTGCAGCAGATGATCAACGACCTCTCGAGGCAGGCGGGACCCGTCCTGCGTGAGGTGGCCGCCAAGGCGGCGGAACTGGCCGCCATGGCCGCGGAGCGCGCCGGGCCGATCGCCGCCAAGGCGGCCGAGGTCACCCAGGAGGTCGGCGGCAAGGTCGCCGCCCGGAGCAAGGAGATGGCCGCCGACCTGCGCCGCTCCGCCGAGGGCGGCAACGGCGAGACGCCGGCGGATCGCTCGGGTGACCGTCCGGGCTGACCTGCCCCGCGAACGCAGGGTCGCAGCGCGAGACGAAGAGAGGCCCCCGGGGATGTCCCCGGGGGCCTCGTTCGCGCCGGCCGTGGGAGTGACGGCCGCGTCGGGAGTGTGTGCCGTCTAGCAGAGCAGCGGGACCGCGTGCCCGCCACAGCCGCCGCCACCGCTGCTGCTGCCGGCGGACTGGGGCG
>DASSPM010000078.1:0-24200 GCA_035699625.1 Candidatus Limnocylindrales bacterium
CGGTTCGGCGCAGTCGCGCGGCGGCCGCATCGAGCTCGTGTCCGAGGTGGTCCACCCGGCCGTAGGCAGCCAGGAGGCGCGCGCTGCTGCGCTCCAGGCGCAGTCGATGACGATCCACCCGCTGGTGCTCGTCGTCGGCGACGACGAGCACATCGTGCCGGCCAAGACGCTCAAGACGTGGATCGCCTTCGGACAGGCCGCCGACGGCTCCGGCTACCTGCCTTCGGTGGTGGCGGCCAAGGTCCGCGCCGGGGTCAAGAAGCTCGTGCCGAACATCGACCGCGCGCCGGCCAACGCCGGGTTCGTGGCTCGGGACGGCCGCGTGGTCAAGGTCATCCCCTCGCGCGACGGGCGCAAGCTCGACGTGGCCGCCTCCACCGCCCGCATCAGCGAGGCACTCGCGGCCATCACGCCGACCTCACCGCGCCCGCGCGTGGACCTGGTGGTCACGGCGACCGCGCCCGCGCTGACGACCGAGCAGGCGCAGGCCTACGCACCGAAGATGCGCCGCCTCTCGTCGCACACCACCGTCTACACGCCTTCCGAGAAGAACTTCTTCGGCCGCAACATCAGCATCCCCACCAGCATCATCGACGGCTACGTCGTCGCCCCCGGCGAGTGGTTCGACTTCTGGGTCGTCGTGGGCGAGGTCAGCCGGGCGCGTGGCTTCGGCCCCGGCGGTGCCATCATCAACGGCCGCACCGAACCGACGGGCGCGCTGGCTGGCGGCATCTGCTCCTGCTCGACGACCCTCTTCAACGCGGCGCTGAAGGCCGGTCTCGAGCTCGGCGCGCGGCGCAACCACTACTACTACATCAACCGCTACCCGCTCGGCCTCGATGCGACCGTCTTCAAGAGCTCGTCGGGGTCGACCCAGACGATGTCCTTCCGGAACGACACGCCCTACCCGGTGCTGGTCCGGGGCATCAACGACTTCGGCAAGGTCACCTTCCAGATCTACAGCGTGCCCAACGGACGCACGGTGAGCGTCGGCGCGCCGCGCACGGCCAACTTCCGGCCCGCGCGCGACTCGGTCGTCTACACCGACACGCTGCCGGCCGGCGCGCGCAAGCGGATCGAGTACCCCGTCGACGGCCTGGACGTGTGGCGCACCTGGACCGTGCGCGACGCCAACGGCACGATCATCCACCAGAAGACCTTCTACTCGCACTACGCGCGCATCACGGGCATCGTGCTCGTCGGCCGCGGCTCGACCGACACCAACGACACCAGCGGCGACGCCGGCGGCGGCTGAACCCGCGACCGGCCGCCCAGGCCGGGCCGGAGACAGAGGGCGGCACGAAGACGCGGCGCCTGGATAGGCGCCGCGTCATGACGAGTGCTGGTGGAGATGGGGGAGAGTCGAACTCCCCGTCCAGAGCACGTTGCCGGGGACCAGCTACGAGCGTGTCCGATGTTTTGTCGTCGACCGACCGGGCGGCCATCGGCAGCCTACCGACCGGTCCAGTCGCGTCCCCTTGCGGGCTTTGCTTCCGGCTACGCGACGCTACCCGGGAGCGCATCCCCGCTGCATGACGCTTCCACAGCCCACGGGGAGGAGGCTGCTTCCACGCTCACCTTACCGCCTAAGCGGCGAGGGCGAGAGAGTTCTGGCGGTTGCCAGTTACTTCGTTTTGCCGCCTGATTAACGAGGCCTGACGGCAACCTCGGCTCGCGTTCCCCGGGGTCCGGACCCTGTCGAGACCACACATCCCCGGTGCCGGGCGAATTCCGCCCGGATGTTCGATTCTAGCCGAGCGGACGCCCCGCGCCAAGAGGGCCAGCGTCAGGGCAGCCTCAGCGCGCCCGGCGCACGTCCGCCAGCTCGCGGTCGAGGTCGCGCCGTGCATCCCGCTCGGCGATGTCACGGCGCCGGTCGTGGAGCTGCTTGCCGCGGGCGAGGCCGAGCTCGAGCTTGGCGTGGCCGCGACCGGTGATGTAGAGACGCAGCGGGACGACGGTCAGGCCCTTGGCGCGCGTCTTGCCCAGCAGTTCGTCGATCTGGGCACGGTGCAGCAGCAGCTTGCGCGTGCGCTTCGGCTCGTGGTTCATGCGGTTGCCGCCGGGCCAGACGGCGATGTCGGCGCCGATCAGCCAGGCCTCGCCGCGCTCGATGCGCGCATAGGCATCGCGCAGGTTGACCTTGCCGGCGCGCACGCTCTTGATCTCCGTGCCGGTCAGGACCAGGCCGGCCTCGAAGGTCTCATCGATGCTGTAGTCGTGGCGTGCCCGGCGGTTGACGGCCACGGTCTGCTCGCTCACGGACCCTCCTGAACGCACGAACGCCGGCCCGTGCAGGGCCGGCGTTCGGGTGCTTCACCACCTGCGGGTTCGAGTTAGGCCGTTGCCTCCCGCGAGGTGGTGCAGCTACTGGCGCTATCGATCACTGCACATCACCTCCTTTCGTTGCCGGCGACTCTACCCCATGCTCGGAGCAGGTGCAAGGACCGCCCGCGCCGCCACCCGCGAGTCACCGTCAGGCGCCACTCGAGAGCGGCGTCGGTCAGGCGGCGCGGAGCTGCGTCGCGCCGGTCGGCTCTGCCAGCAGGAGCTCCACGGCGCGCTCGAGCTGCGGGTCCTTCTCGGGCGGCGTGCCCTCCGGACGGGCCACCACCACGTCGGGCTGGATGCCCACGCCATGGATCCAGTTCTGTTTCGGGGTCAGCCACTTGGCGACCGAGAGGCGGAAGCCGCCCGTGTCGTTGGGCAGGGTCTGCCATTGCTGGATGGTGCCCTTGCCGAAGGTCTTCTCGCCCACCAGGCGAGCGCGGCCGCTCTCCTGCAGAGCCGCCGCGACGATCTCGCTGGCGCTGGCCGAGCCGCCGTTGACGAGCACCACCAGCTTGATGGCCGGGTCGGTGGCCACGCCACCCGCGACCGCCTCCTGGGCCACCTTGCGCCCGTCGGCGTACTCCTCCCAGTAGATGGGCCCGGAGCCGACGAACTCGCTGGCGATGGAGCGCGCCTCATCGACGAAGCCGCCTGGGTCGGCGCGCAGGTCGAGCACGAGGCGCTTGAGGCCCTTCTCGCGCACCAGGTTCGTGAGCTGGTTCTTGAGGTCGGGCGCGGAGGTCGAGGTGAAGCCGTCGATGCGCAGGTAGCCCACCTTGCCGTCGGCGATGACCTCGCTGCGCACGTCTTGGCTCTTGATGACGTCGCGCACGATGTCCAGGTCGAACGGCGCCGGCCGACCCTCGCGCTCGATGGTCAGGGTCACGGTCGTGCCCTTCGGGCCGCGCACCCGCGTGACCGCATCCTCCAGGGTGAGCCCGTCGACGCTCGTGCCGTCGATGGCCAGGATGATGTCGCCGGCCTGCAGGCCGGCCTTCTGGGCGGGCGAGTCGGGCAGCGTGCGCACCACGCGGAAGCGGCAACTCGCGCCAGCCGGGCTGCACTCCTTGTCGGGGTCCTGGACCTCGCGCGTGGTCATCTCGGCGCCGATGCCTTCGAACTGGCCGGACAGCCCCGACAGGGAGCGCTTGTAGTCCTCGCTGTTCATGTACGAGCTGTAGGGGTCGCCCAACGCTCGGAAGAGGCCGTCGATGGCGCCCTCGACGAGCTTCTTCTCGTCGACCTCCCCGACGTACTCGGCGACGATCTTGTGGTAAGCGTCCCAGAAGGGCTGGAAGCGTGCCTGCAGGCCGTCGGGCGTGCCGGGCGTGGCCGACTGCTGGAGCCCCAGCGTGTAGCCCGCGGCGAAGAGCGCCGAGCCGCCCAGCACGGCCACCAGCAGCGAGGCCACCACGAGCCCCGCGACGCGCCCGCGCCGGGGCGGGTGGGCCGCGGCGTAGCCGGGCCAGCCGCCCGTGTCGTCGGGCTGCCGTGGCGTCTCGGGCGTGTCGCTCGGCGGGTCGGGAAGGTGGTCGTGGGGCATGCGTGAAGGACGCCTCGGATCTGCGGAGGGTGCCGGGGAGGGAGAGTCTAGCGGGCTACTTGATGAGGTAGGTGCGGACCGAGATCCAGGCGCCGAAGCCGCCCAGCGCGGTGCCCGCGGCGAGCACCAGCAGCAGCAGTTGCGTTCCGAGCCGGTCGTCGAAGCCGATCGGCACCTGGCTCACGAGCACGTTCGTCAGCTGGCTGATGGGCTGCGCGCCGAGCGCCAGCACGCCCAGCGTTACGCCCGCCCCCAGCAGCCCGACCAGCAGGCCCTCGAAGATGAAGGGCCAGCGGATGAACGCGTCCGAGGCGCCCACGAGGCGCATGATCTCGATCTCGTCGGCCCGCGCCATGACCGCCATGCGGATGGTGTTGACGACGATGAAGAGGACGGTCAGCCCGACCATGGCCATGATGGCCAGGCCGACCGTGCGCAGCACGTCGGTGATGGTGATGATGGCGTCGGCCACCTTGCGCGTCTCGACGACCTCCTGCACCACGCCCGGCGGCGCCTTGAGCTTCTCCGCCACCTGGCCGTGGACCTGGGGATCCTTGAGCTTGACGTTGAGCTTGGCCGGGATGGGATTGGTGCCGGTCACGGCGGTCAGGTCCTGCTTGCCCTGCGCCTTGAGCTGCTCGCGCCACTCGGCCAACGCCTGCTCCTTGCTGGTGTAGGTCACGTCGGCCACCTCCGGCAGCGACTCGACGTCGGCGATGAGCGCGTCGACGCGTTCCCGGCTGACCCCGTCGTTGAGGAAGGCCTGCACCTCGACCTTCTGTTCCACGAAGGCCAGGCCCGCCTGGAGCCCCGAGAGGATGATCACCAGGCCCGCCAGGAGCAGCAGCATGAGCACCATCGTGATCGTCGCCGCGAGGCTCATCACGGCATTGCGCAGCAGGCCCTGGAAGGCACGCCGCACGGAGAAGGCGAGGAAGCCGATCACCGGCGCGGCTCAGTATTCACGGTGGTAGCCGCCGATCTCGTCGCGCACGATGCGACCCTCCTCGAGCGCCACGACGCGCTTGCGCAGCGCGGTCACAACCTCGGCGTTGTGGGTCGCCATGAGCACCGTCGTGCCCAGCTGGTTGATGCGCAGCAGGAGCTGGATGATCTCCCAGCTGATGAGCGGGTCGAGGTTCCCGGTCGGCTCGTCGGCGATGATGACCGTCGGGTCGTGCACCAGGGCGCGGGCGATGGCGGTGCGCTGCTGCTCGCCGCCCGAGAGCGTGCTCGGCCGCTGCTCGGCCTGGGCGGTGAGGCCGACGATGGCCAGCACGCGCTCCACGGCCGGGGCGATGAGGCGGCGCGGCGTGCCCGTCACCTCGAGCGCGAAGGCCACGTTCTCGCGCACCGTCTTGCTCGGCAGCAGCTTGAAGTCCTGGAAGACGATGCCGATGCGGCGTCGCAGCCTGGGCACGTCGCGGCGGCGCAGGCGGGCCAGGTCCTGGCCGGCCACGTAGACCACGCCGCTGGAGGCGATCTCGTCGCGGATCAGCAGCTTGATGAGCGTCGACTTGCCGGCGCCCGACGGCCCCACGAGGAAGGCGAAGTCGCCTTCGGGCACGACGAGGTCGACGTCGACCAGGGCCCGCTTGCCGTTCGGGTAAACCTTGGTCACGTCGATCAGCGCCAAGGCGGCCGCGCGGATGTCGGGCATGAGCGGGTCCTGGCCGCGGCGCAGCCAGCTGCGGCCGCCGAGCACGTCGCGGATGGCGGCACGCGGGCCTGCACCCCGGGCCTCGGTGCCGGCCGTGGGCGCGGCCGCCTGGACCTTCGGCAAGCGGAGGGCGGCGCGCAAGTTCGGCTGGGTCACGGGTGGCTCCGGAGTGGTCGACGGGCCGGCGCCGACGAGGACGGCGCCGCTTCGAGGATCCGGCGCGCGAGCACAGCGAGCAGGGCCACGACGTCCGAGCGTAGCACAGGCGTCCCGCCCGGCTCCCCCGCGCCTGGCGCTAGGCCGGCCCGGCCCGGCCCTTCCCTGAGGCCAGGGCGGCGAGCAACTCGTCGTGGAGGAGGCCGTTGCTGGCCAGGACGGTCCGGCCGTGGATGGCGCGCTCGCCGCCCAGGTCGGTGAAACGGCCGCCCGCTTCCTCGACGATGACCAGCGGGGCGGCCAGGTCCCAGGCGTTCACGTCGACCTCCAGCATCGCCTCGGCCGCCCCCTCGGCCACCAGGGCGTAGCCCCAGAAGTCGCCGAAGCCCCGCTCGCGCCAGGCGCGCGCGAGCACTGATCGGAGGCCCGGCGCACGGCCGCTGCGCTCGACCTCCCCCACCGAGCCGTAGAGCAGCTGCGCATCCTCGATGCGCTGCACGCGTGAGACCGCCAGGCGCCGAGGTGGCGCGCGCAGGGGCAGCCCGGTCTCGGCGCCGATGGCGCCCGCATCTGCGTGGCCGGCAGCGTCGCCGGCGGCCCATGCGCCGCCGCCCCGCAACGCCCACCAGCGCGAACGGAGCGCCGGTGCGCTTATCACGCCCACGAGCAGCTCGCCGTCGCGCTCGGCGGCCAGGAGCGTGCCGAAGAGCGGGATGCCACGCACGAAGTTGTGCGTGCCGTCGATCGGGTCGAGGTACCAGCGCACGGGCCGCTCCTCGTCCTGGCTGCCGAACTCCTCGCCCACCAGCCCGTGGTCGGGGAAGCGCGCCCGGATGCGCTCGCGCAGGCGCTCCTCGATGGCCCGGTCGGCGGCGGTGACCAGCGACCGGTCGGGCTTGGTCGAGACCTCCACCTCGCGCCGGAAGCTGGCCATGGCGGTCGCGTCGGCCTCGTCGCAGAGGGCCAGCGCGAAGTCGAGCCAGGCGCGCAGCTCGGCCGTGTCGCCCCGGCGCAGGGAGGCTGCGCTCACGGCCACACCGCTAGGCCGCCTCGGTCGCCACGCGCTCGAGTTCGGCCTGCATGAACGCGTCGAGGTCGCCGTCGAGGACGCCGCTGGTGTCGCTCGTCTCGACCGAGGTGCGCAGGTCCTTGACCATCTGGTAGGGGTGGAGCACGTAGGAGCGGATCTGGTGTCCCCAGCCGGCCTCGACGTGCTCGCCCTTGAGCGCGGCGATCTCGCGCTCGCGCTCCTCCAGCGCCCGCTCGAGAAGGCGTGCGCGCAGGATCTTCATGGCCGTCTCGCGGTTCTGCATCTGCGAGCGCTCGTTCTGGCTCTGGGCCACGATGCCCGTCGGCAGGTGCGTGATGCGCACCGCGGAGTCGGTCTTGTTGACGTGCTGGCCGCCGGCGCCCTGTGCCCGGTAGGTGTCGATGCGCAGGTCGTCCGGATCGACTTCGACCTCCACCTCGCCCTCGACCTCGGGCAGCACCTCGACCAGGGCGAAGGTGGTCTGGCGCCGGTTCTGCGAGTCGAAGGGGCTGATGCGCACCAGTCGGTGCACGCCGCGCTCGGCGCGCAGCCAGCCGTAGGCGTTGCGCCCCTCGACGCTCACGGCCACGCTCTTGAGGCCGACCTCCTCGCCCTCGGTCTGGTCGAGGAGCTCGGTCCGGAAGCGGTGGCGCTCGGCCCAGCGCAGGTACATCCGGAGCAGCATCTGGGCCCAGTCGGTGGCCTCCGTGCCGCCCGCGCCGGCGCTGATGGTCAGGATGGCGTTGCGGCCGTCGTACTCGCCGCCGAAGAGGAGCGCCGTGCGCTCGCGCTCGTAGTCGGCCAGGAGGGCGTTCAGCTCCTTCTCGATACCGGTCGCCATCTCGGGGTCGTCGGCGGCCAACTCGACCAGCTCGACGAGGTCGCCGGCGCGCCGCTCGAGGTCGCGCCAGGTGGTCAACTCCTCGCGCAGACCCTCGGCCGTGCGCAAGATGCGCTGCGCGGCCCGCTGGTCTTCCCAGAAGCCGGGCTCGGCGGTCTGGCGCTCCAACTCGGCGAGGCGCTCCTCCTTGGTCCCGAGGTCAAAGACGCCCCGAGGTCGCGCGGATCCGCTCGGTCAGGTCACGGACGGCGGCGAGGTCCACTAGCCGCGGCCTCGCAGGTCCTGGAGCAGGATCGGACGGAGCTCGATGATCCGCTGGGCGGACTTGCTCCGGGCGACGACGGGGTTCACGCAGGGACAGTAACCGTTATGGGGACAGACGCCGCAATTGCCATCGCAGTCGAGCCACGCGGCGTAGCTGCAGCTCCGGCAGTCACGCTCGCAGGCGATCAGGTCGACGAAGCGCTCGTCGACAGCGTCTCTCACGATGAACCGCTCCCTCCCCCGCGACGGACACGCGTGACCGGCGCGGATGCTGCGCCGGGTAAACCGAACGCCGGGGGGTCAGGCCCGGCGCGTTGGCCGGAGTATAGGGCCAGCCCCCGTCGCCGCCAAGGGGGCACTCACGGTCGTGACAGGCATGTGCGGTCAGAAGATCGTCCTGTTCGCAGCGTCGGTCAGCGGCCCAGCAGGAGGTAGGCGCCGAGCGCGCCCAGCTCGTGCAGCGTGGCCCCTAGGCGTGACGGCAGGTCGTGCTCGAGCGGGCTGCTGCGCGTCGCCGAGGTGTAGGCGCCGATGCCGAGGTCGAGCGCGATGAGCCGGATACGCAGGAGGTGCGGCCGGTCGCTGACGAAGAGCGCCCGCTCGAGGCCGTGCTCGCGCAAGAGGCGCGCCACGGCGCGCAGCGACGACAGCGTGTCGTGCCCCTCACGCTCGGCCAGGATCGCCTCGGCCGGGACCCCGCGGTCGATGGCATAGACGCGCGCCACGTCGGCCTCGGCCGGCTCCGCTGCCGACTGGCGGCCACCGGTGACGACCAGCAGCGGGGCCACGCCGTTGAGCACGAGCTCGACGGCGTGGTCGAGCCGCGCCCGGAAGATGGGCGAGGGGCGGCCGTCGTACTGGGCCGCGCCGAGCACCACCACCGCGTCCACGGCGTGGTCGCGCTCGTCGCTCTGGCCGACCTGCCAGATGCGCAGCGTGGCGAAGGAGCCGAGAAGGGCCGCCCCCAGGGCGGCCGCGAGGGAGAGTCGCAGCAGGTCGCCCGTCAGCGACCGTGGCACTTCTTGTACTTGCGCCCGCTGCCGCAATAGCAGGGATCGTTGCGCCCGAGCTTGGGCGCGCTCGCGGGCCGGGCCGGAGCGGCGTCCACGGGCTCGTCCCCGTGCTGCGCGCGGATCGTCCCCGGCCGGGCCACCGTGCCCGCCAGCCCGGTGCCCGCCCCCGCGGAGCCGCCCATGCGGATGGCCGCCCCGCCGGAGGCCGTCGTGGCTGTCGTGGCGGACGTGGGCGCCGCCCCGGCGGAGGCGCCGTTGCCGGCCGAGGTGGCGCTCCGCGCGGGCTGCCCGGGGCCGGGCATGGCCATCGCCGCCGGCGCCTCCTGCCGCTCCACGTTGACGTGGAAGATGGAGGCGGCCACCTGGTGGCGGATGAAGCCGCGCAGCTCCTGGTAGAGCCGGAAGGCCTCCTTCTTGAAGGCGTTGAGCGGATCCTCGGCGGCGTAGCCGCGCAGACCGATGCCGCGACGCATGTCGTCCAGCTCGGTCAGGTGCTCGACCCAGAGCGAGTCGATGGTGCGCAGCAGCACGATGCGCTCGACCATCGACCAGGTCTCGGCGCCGTGCTCGTTCTCGCGTGCCTCGAGCGCCGCGTCGACCTCCTCGCGGACCGCCTCGAGGATGGCCTCGCGGTTGCCCAGCTCCCAGAGCGCGTCGGCATCGGCGGCCACGCCGCCCAGGCCGATCTGGCGCAGCGCGCGCACCAGGCCGTCCATGTCCCAGTCATCCACCTGCTCCCCGGCGAGGTGGTTCTCGACCAGGACCTCCACCTCCTCGTCGAGGAGGGCGCGCACGGTGTTGGTCAGGTCCTCGTTGCGCAGCACCTTGTCGCGCTCGGCGTAGATCGTCTCGCGCTGCTTATTGATGACGTCGTCGAACTCGACGACGCGCTTGCGGATGTCGAAGTTGTAGCCCTCGACGCGGGTCTGGGCACTCTCGATGGTCTTGGACACGAGGCGCGACTCGATGGCCACCTCGTCCTCGAGGCCCATGCGCTCCATGAGCCCGGCCACGCGGTCGGACGCGAAGCGCTTCATGAGCGTGTCTTCCAGCGACAGGTAGAAGCGCGACGAACCCGGGTCGCCCTGGCGGCCGGCGCGGCCACGCAGCTGGTTGTCGATGCGGCGCGCGTCGTGGCGCTCGGTGCCCACGATGTGCAGGCCGCCCGCCTGGACCACCCGCTCGTGGTCCTCGGCGCAGGCCGCCTTGGCCTCGGCCAGGGCGGCCTGGTAGACCTCGGGCGGCGCCTCGGCGGGGTTGATGCCCTTGCGACGGAGCGCTTCCGAGGCCATGCCGGCGGGATTGCCGCCGAGCAGGATGTCCGTGCCGCGGCCGGCCATGTTGGTGGCGATGGTCACCGCACCCGAGCGGCCCGCCTGGGCCACGATGGGCGCTTCCTTCTCGTGGAACTTGGCGTTGAGCACCTCGTGCGGGATGCCGCGCCGCTTGAGCATCTCCGCGAGGATCTCGCTCTTCTCGACGCTGACCGTGCCCACCAGCACGGGCCGGCCCTGCTGGCGCATCTCCTCGATCTCGTCGATGACCGCCTCGAACTTGCCCGGCTCGTTGCGATAGACGAGGTCCGGCAGGTCCTCCCGGATCATCGGCCGGTGCGTCGGCACGGCGACCACCTCGAGGCCGTAGATCTTGTAGAACTCCTCGGCCTCGGTCATGGCCGTACCGGTCATGCCGGCCAGCTTGTCGTAGAGGCGGAAGTAGTTCTGGAAGGTGATCGTGGCCAGCGTCACCGACTCGCGCTGGACGCGCAGCCCCTCCTTGGCCTCGATGGCCTGGTGCAGGCCCTCCGACCAGCGCCGGCCGGGCATCTGGCGGCCCGTGAACTCGTCGACGATGACGATCTCGCCGTCCTTGACCAGGTAGTCCCGGTCCCGCTTGTAGAGCGCATGCGCCTTGAGAGCCTGCTCGAAGTGGCGCGCCAGGCGGGGGTCGGCGTCGAAGAGGTTATCGACCTTGAGCCACTGCTCGACCTTGTGGATGCCCTCCTCGGTGGGCGAGACGGCGTGGTCCTTGAGGTCGACGAAGTAGTCGCCGCCCTCCTCGGCGCCCTCGGGTCGCTCGCGCAGCCTGGGCACCAGGCGCGCGAAGAGGTAGTAGAGGTCCTCGGACTCCTCGGCCTGGCCGCTGATGATGAGCGGCGTGCGCGCCTCGTCGATGAGGATGTTGTCGACCTCGTCGATGATGCCGAAGTAGCGCTCGCGCTGGACGCGCTGGTCGAGCTCCAAGACCATGTTGTCGCGCAGGTAGTCGAAGCCGAACTCGTTGTTCGTGCCGTAGGTCACGTCGGCCGCATAGGCCTCGCGCCGGCTGACCGGGCGCAGGTACATCAGGCGTTCGTCGGTGCCCCGGTAGTCGGGGTCGAAGAGGAAGGCCGACTCGTGCTGGATGACCCCGACCGAGAGGCCCAGCCCGTGGTAGATGGGGCCCATCCACTGCGGGTCGCGCTTGGCCAGGTAGTCGTTGATGGTGACCAGGTGCACGCCGCGACCGGACATGGCGTTGAGCGCCGCCGCGAGGGGCGCCACGAGCGTCTTGCCCTCGCCCGTCTTCATCTCGGCGATCTTGCCCTGGTGGAGCACGATGCCGCCCATCAGCTGCACGTCGAAGGGGCGCATGCCGAGGCGCCGCCGGCTCACCTCGCGGGCGGCGGCGAAGACCTCCGGCAGCGCGTCGTCCAGCGCGTCGCGAAGCCGTGCGATGTCGTCGCGGCGTCGTGCCCGGCCGAGCTCGCGGCGCCGCTCCAGGTCAGGGTGGTGCAGCTCGTCCTCGTCGGGCTCACTGGGCGCCGCCTCCTCGCGCACCTCGTCGCGCAGGGCGACCATGCGCGTGCGGATCTCCTCGTCGGAGAGGGCTTCGAACTCGGCTTCGAGGCCGTTGATCTCGTCGACGACGGGCTGCAGGCGGCGCAGCTCGCGATCATTGGAATCGACGAAGCGGGAGAGGAAGTCGAGCATGGATGGCATGGACGGTCGAGTATAGGGCGGTCCGTGCGCGGACCCCGCGGGGGTCAGGCCCAGAAGCCGCTCAGGTACCCCAGGAAGAGGAGCACGAAGGTGGCCAGGGCGAGGCCGCCGAAGACCAGCACGGCCGAGGCGCCGCGCACGGCGACCGCCTCCGTGTTGGCCAGCCTGGCGGGGCGCCAGCGGCGCGAGCGGAGCCGAGCGCGCCAGTCGCCGTGCTCCGTGGGCGCCGGCTCGAGGCCGGCCGGCCCGGGACGATAGAGCTTCAGGCTCACGTCAGCCTTCCCCGCGCGCGGCGGAGGCAGCCACCGCGGGTCGTTCCCCCGCGGCGAGCGCGGCCGGCTGGTCGTCATTCTCGCCGTCGCCCCAGAGCAGCATCTCCTGCACGAACTGCAGTTCGCTGGAGAAGAGCGCGCCGACCGACTCGCCGTGGTGGATGCGCCGGATGGCCTCGCCGATGAGCGGCGCCACGCTCAGCTGCCTGATGCGCGACAGCTTCTTGGCCGGCGTGAGCGGGATGGTGTCGGTCACGACGACCTCGCTCAGGATCGACTCGCGGATGCGGTCGATGGCCGGGTCGGAGAGGACGGCGTGCGTGGCGCAGGCATAGATCTCGGTCACGCCCTCGCGCTGCAGCGCCCGGACGACCTCCATGAGCGTGCCCGCCGTGTCGATCTCGTCGTCGACGATGATGGCCCGCCGGCCGCGCACCTCGCCGATGACGTTCATCAGTTCGGCCCGGTCGAGGTTGCCCACGCGCCGCTTCTCGATCACCGCGAGCGGTGCGTCGAGCAGCTCGGCGAAGGTCCGGGCGCGCTTGGCGAAGCCGAGATCGGTGACCACGACCGGGTCCTGCAGGTCCTTCTCGCGGAAGTAGGCGCTCAGGATCTGGACCGCCGTCAGCTCGTCCACGGGGACGCTGAAGAAGCCCTGGATCTGGCCCTGGTGGAGGTCCATGGTCAGTACCCGGTCGGCGCCCGCGACCTGGATCATGTCGGCGATGAGGCGTGCCGTGATCGGTACCCGCGGCTGGTCCTTCTTGTCCGAGCGGCCGTAGGCGTAGTAGGGGATGACGGCCGTGATCCGCCCGGCGCTGGCGCGCTTGAAGGCGTCGATCATGATCAGCAGCTCCATGATCGACTTGTTGACCGGCGAGCAGGTCGGCTGGAGCAGGTAGACGTCCTTCTGACGGACGTTGTCGAGGATCTTGACGAAGGTGTTCTCGTTGGCGAACTCGAAGACCTCGACCCGCCCGAGCTCCGTGCCCAGCCAGCGGCAGACCTTCTGTGCCAGGGCGCGGTTGGCGTTGCCGGTGTAGATGTCGAACTCACCGGACACGCCGACGCGCACGGGCGTGCCGAACTCGGTCGACGGCCGGACAGCTCGGGGGTCGCCGCTCACCTCGCTCACTCCTGGCTCGACGTCTCCTCGGCGGGTGCGCCATTGTCGCCCATGCCACGGGCCTCCGCCAGACCCGCCCGGAAGACAGCGATGCCGGCCACCTGGTCGCCCTCGTTGAGACGCATCACGATGACCCCCCGCGCGGCCGAGCCGTAGCGGTTGATGGACATCACGTCGGTGCGCACGACCTGGCCGCTGGAACTGATGAGGAGCAGCTCCTCGTCACGCTCCGTGACCAGCTCGACGGCGGCCACGTTGCCCGTCTTGCGCCCTTCCAGGGCGATGAGGCGTACGCCCTGGCTGCCGCGGTGCATGCGCCGGAAATCGTCCAGCGCGACGCGCTTGCCATAGCCCGTGTCGGTCAGCACCAGGATCTCGGCCCCGGGCTCGACGATGCCCATGCCCACCACCCGGTCGCCCGCCCGCGCCAATCGGATGCCGATGACGCCGGCGGCGTCGCGGCCCATGGGCCGCACCTCCTTCTCGCTGAAGCGGGCGATGCGCCCGAGCGCCGTGGCCAGCACGATGTCGTCTTCGCCCGACGAGACCGCCACCCAGACGAGGTCGTCACCTTCGTTGACGGTGATGGCCCGGATGCCCGACGAGCGGACCTTCTCGAACTGCTCGATGGGCGTCTTCTTGATCACGCCGCGCCGGGTGGCCATGACCAGGTTGTGGCCCTTCTCGAAGTTCGGGATGGTGATGGTCGCCAGCACCACCTCGCCCGACTCGACCTGCACGCCCTCGAGATTGATGATGGGGATGCCCTTGGCGGTCCGGCTGGCGTCGGGGATCTGGTGCACTTTGGAGGAGAAGACGCGGCCGCGGTTGGTGAAGAAGAGCGCCCAGTCGTGCGTGTTGGCCACGAGCAGGTGCGCCAGGGCGTCCTCCTCGACGGTGCGGGCGCCGATGATGCCCTTGCCGCCGCGCGCCTGGCGGCGGTAGGTGGCCAGCGGCTGGCGCTTGATGTAGCCGCGCCCGCTGATGGTGATGACCACGTCCTCGTTGGCGATGAGGTCCTCGTCGGTCATCTCGCGGCTGGCATCCTCGGCCACGCGCGTGCGGCGCTCGCCGGCGTACCTGGTGACGAGCTCCGACAGCTCGTCCTTGATGATGCCGAGCACGCGGCCGGGGTTGGCCAGGATGTCCTCCAGCTCGGCGATGAGCTGGATGACCGCCAGGTACTCGTCCTCGATCTTCTTGCGCTCGAGCGCGGCCAGGCGCCGCAGCTGCATCTCGAGGATGGCGTTGGCCTGGATCTCGGTCAGTTCGAAGCGCTCGATGAGGTTGCGCCGGGCGGTCTCCACGTCGGCCGACTCACGGATGGTCCTGATGACCGCATCGAGGTTGTCGAGGGCGATCTTGAGGCCCTCGAGGATGTGTGCCCTGTCGCGCGCCCGCCCGAGGTCGTACTCGGTGCGCCGCCGCACCACCTCGCGGCGCCAGTCGATGTGGTGCTGCAGGACCGCCTTGAGCGGTAGCGTCTGGGGCTGGCCGTCGACGAGAGCCAGCATGTTCATGTTGTAGGCCAGCTGCAGGGGCGTGTGCTTGAAGAGGTTGTTGAGCACCTTGTGCGGGTTGGCGTCGCGCTTGCACTCGATGACGATGCGCATCCCGTCGCGGTCCGACTCGTCACGCAGGTCGGCGATGCCCTCGATCTTCTTGCTGGTCACCAGGTCGGCGATCTTCTCGATCAGGGCGGCCTTGTTGACCTGGTAGGGCAGCTCGGTGACGACGATGGCCATGCGGTCGGCGCGGGTCTCCTCGAAGGCGCACTGGGCGCGCATCACCACCCGCCCACGACCGTGGGCGTACATCTCCCGGATGGCGTCGATGCGCTCCTGCTGGCCGGTCAGCGGGTTGCGCCGCTGCTCGAAGCGGAAGATGGTGCCGCCGGTCGGGAAGTCGGGGCCCTGGACGTGCTCGCACAGCTCGTCGGAGGTGAGCTGCGGGTCCTCGATGAGGGCGATGGTGGCGCTGGCCACCTCGCCCAGGTGGTGCGGCGGGATGTTGGTGGCCATGCCCACGGCGATGCCCGACGACCCGTTCACGAGCAGGTTGGGCAGCTTGGCCGGCAGCACGCTCGGCTGCTGGCGCGTGCCGTCGTAGTTGTCGACGAAGTCGACCGTCTCCTTGTCGATGTCCGCCAGCACCTCGGCGGCGATGGCCGTCATGCGCGACTCGGTGTAGCGCATGGCAGCGGGCGGGTCGCCATCCACGGAGCCGAAGTTGCCCTGCCCGTCGATGAGCGGGTAGCGCATCGAGAAGTCCTGTGCCAGGCGCACCAGGGCGTCGTAGAGGGCGACGTCGCCGTGCGGGTGGTACTTGCCCATCACCTCGCCCACGACGGCGGCGCACTTGCGGTAGCCGGCGCCGGCGCTGAGGCCCATCTCGTGCATCGTGAAGAGGATCCGCCGGTGCACCGGCTTGAGCCCGTCGCGCACGTCGGGCAGGGCGCGGCTGACGATCACGCTCATGGCGTAGTCGAGGTAGCTGGCGCGCAGCTCGTCCTCGAGCCGGATGGTGCGGATCTCGCCGATGTCGTCGGTCACGCGGTCGGGCTCCTCCTTCGGTCGGTCACAGCGGCGGCTCTGCCATCAGGCGGGCGTCGGGCAGACCGCGGAAGGCGGCCGCGGCCTGCAGCGCGCGACTCGTGCCGGGAGTCCCCGCCTGCCGCCGCACGCCTGCCAGACGCGCCCGGATCTCCGCCGCGAGCGCCGCATCGGCGCCGGCCCCGCTGAGCGCCTCGCGCAGCACCCAGGCGCGGTGGCCGTCCCGGCGCGCGGCTGCCGCGGCGGCCTCGGCGCGGAGCAGGCGGGCCACGGCGCCCGCGTCGACCTCGCGCCAGGAGCGCAGTGCCCAGGCGAGGGCCTTCTGGACCTCCGGCTCGGCGTCGCCGAGGAGCGATTCGATGATCATCAAACCAGATGTCCGGCCCAGCCGCGCCGCGCGCTCAGGTGGGCGCACGCGGAAGGGGATGACGGCAACCGTGGCGGCGGCCAGGCGACGCTCCCAACGATGCGGCGAATAGACCAGCTGCTCGAGCTCCGCCCAGCGGTACGGCTCCTGCAGGATGCCCTCCGCGGCCAAGCCGGCCAGGCTGTCGACCGTCTCCCAGTCGCCCGCCTCGCGGGCCAGGCGGCGCAGCAGCTGCCAGGTACGCTCGGGGTCCGCGGCCAGGCTGCGGCGCAGCGGCACGAGCGCGAAGAGCTTCAACTCGTGTTCGGCGGCGCGGCTGAGGGCATCGGCGAGGTAGATGGCGATGGCCGGCGAGGCCTCCGCCAGCGGCCCGCGCAGGCCGGCGGCCACGGCGGCCAAAAGTGGGGCGCGCACGCCGAGCAGGCCGCGGGCACCCGGCACGGTCGACGCCTGCGTCTCGGCGTGCACGGGGTCGGCCAGGCGCCGCAGCCCGTCGCGCAGCGCGGACACGAACGTCTGGGGGTCCTGGAGCTCGTCGGCGAGGCGCGTCGCGAGCAGGCGCGCCTCGGGCAGCCGTTCGGCGACCAGGGCGTCCGCGCGCAGGGTGATCGGCGAGGCTGTGGCGGTCATCGGGTGGGATGCCCGGTCGATGGTTCGCCCGCCGGAACAAGGCGGAAGCGGTAGGTCGCCTTGAGCTCGCGTTTTCGTGCCTCCGACGCTGCCATGTAGCGGCCTTCGGCCTCGCAGAGCAGCTCCCCGGTGGCGGCATCCACGATCCGGCCGGCGGTCGTCAGCAGGCGGCGTCGCACGTCCACGGGCCAGCCCTCGGCGCGCACGTGGCGGCCGATGGGGACCGGCCGGCGGAAGCGCGTCCGCAGGTCCACGGTCACGCCCCACGCGTCGTGGCGAAAGAGTGCCCAGTTCATGACCTCGTCGAGGAGGGCGCAGAGGATGCCGCCGTGCGCGACACCGCGCCAGCCTTCCTGCTCCTGGCGCAGTGCCACCTCGGCCCACGCGCGCTCGCCCTCGAGGTGGATGGGCAGGCGCAGCCCGCAGGCGTTGAGCTCGCCGCAGACGTAGCAGTGGTGCGGCTCGACGGCGACGCGCCAGACGCCGCCCGTGGGCATGACCGCCTCAGATGTCAAGGTTGCGCACCTTGCGGGCCTCGGCCTTGATGAACTCCTTGCGGGGCTGCACCTTCTCGCCCATGAGCGTGCTGAAGATCAGGTCGGCCTCGGCGCCATCGTCGATCTCCGCCCGCAGCAGCGTGCGCGTGGCGGGATTCATGGTCGTCTCCCAGAGCTGGTCGGCGTTCATCTCGCCCAGCCCCTTGAAGCGCTGGATGGACGGGCTCTTGACCTTCATCTCCTTCAGGATCCGGTCCCGCTCGCGCTCGTCCTGGGCGTAGTGCGTGACCTTGCCGGTGCTGATGCGGTAGAGCGGCGGTTGGGCGATGTAGAGGTAGCCGTTCTCGATCACCTCCGGCATGTGGCGATAGAAGAAGGTCAGCAAGAGCGTCCGGATGTGCGCGCCGTCCACGTCGGCGTCGGCGAGCAGGATGACGCGGTGGTAGCGCAGCTTGGCCAGGTCGAACGACTCACCGATGCCGGCACCGAGGGCGATGATGAGCGGCCGCACGTTCTCCGAGCCGAGGATCTTGTCGAGGCGGGCCTTCTCGACGTTGAGCAGCTTGCCGCGCAGGGGCAGGATGGCCTGGAAGCGACGATCGCGGCCCTGCTTGGCCGAACCGCCGGCAGAGTCACCCTCCACGATGTAGAGCTCGCTGCGCGCCGGGTCCCGCTCCTGGCAGTCGGCCAGCTTGCCCGGCAACGACATGCCCTCCAGGGCGCCCTTGCGGATGACCAGGTCGCGCGCCTTGCGGGCCGCCTCCCGGGCACGTGCGGCGGTGAGGCACTTCTCGATGATGCGCCGGCCGTCGGCGGGGTTCTCGTCCAGATACTGGCCGATGCCCTCGGCCACGGCGCTCTGCACGAGCCCCTTGAGCTCGGCGTTGCCCAGCTTGGCCTTGGTCTGGCCCTCGAACTGTGGTTCGAGCAGCTTGACGCTGATGACGGCCGTCAGGCCCTCCCGGACGTCGTCGCCGGAGAGATTGTTGTCGGCGTCGCGCAGCACGCCCGCGCGACGTGCCCAATCGTTGAGGGAGCTGGTGAGCGCCGCCCGGAAGCCCGTCACGTGCGTCCCGCCGTCCACCGTGTTGATGTTGTTGGCGAAGGAGAAGAGGTTCTCCGAGTAGGTGTCGTTGTACTGCAGGGCCGCCTCGACGGTCGTGCCACCGTCGCGCCGCTCGACGTAGATCGGCCGATGGTGCAGCACCTCCTTGGACTTGTTGAGGTGCCGCACGAAGCTGACCAGGCCGCCCTCGAAGTAGAACGACTTCTCGTGGGCCGGATCGACGCGTTGGTCGAGCAGGCGGATCCAGATGCCCTTGTTGAGGTACGCCGACTCGCGCAGCCGCTGCGAGATCGCCTCGAAGCTGAAGTCGAGCGTCTCGAACACCTCGGGATCGGGTCGGAAGGTGGTGGTCGTGCCTCTGCGTCCCTCGGCGCGCCCGAGCTCGCGCACGGGCGTGGTCGGCTTGCCCCGCGCATAGCTCTGACCCCAGACCTTGCCGTCCCGTGCCGACTCGACGTGCAGCCACTCTGAGAGCGCATTGACCACGCTCACGCCGACGCCGTGGAGGCCGCCGGAGACCTTGTAGCCACCCCCGCCGAACTTGCCACCGGCGTGGAGCACGGTGTGCACCACCTCGAGCGCGTCCTTGCCCGTCTTGTGGCGCCCGACCGGCACGCCGCGGCCGTCGTCGACGTTGCGGATGCTGCCATCGGGCAGGATGGTCAGCTCGATGCGCGTGGCGTGGCCCGCCATGGCCTCGTCGATCGAGTTGTCGACGACCTCCCAGACCAGGTGGTGCAGACCGCGTCCGTCCGTCGAGCCGATGTACATGCCCGGTCGGCGCCGTACCGCCTCGAGGCCCTCGAGGACCTGGATCGATTCGGCGGTGTAGCCGTCGCCGGCTTCGGCGGCGCGCCGCCGCCGCCCGTCCCCAGCGGGCGGGCTGGTCAGCTTCTTGGCCGCGACCTCCTTCATGCGGCGCCTCCGACGAGCCGCTCGTAGATGCGCCCCAGATCGTCGGCGCCGTAGTACTCGATGATGATGCGACCCCCGCGCCGCGACGGGCGCAGGGTCACCTTCGTGCCCAGCGCGCCGCGCAGGTCCGTCTCGACACGCTCGAGCTCTGGATCACCGGCCCGAAGCGTGGCGCTCCGATCGTGGCGGCGCCGACCGTCCTTCAGGCTGCGCACGAGGGCCTCTGCCTGGCGCACGGAGTGGCCACGCTCGAGCACGGCCGCCAACACGGTCTCCTGGGCGGCGTGGTCCTCCAGCGCCGCGATGGCGCGCGCGTGGCCCTCGGAGATGGACCCGTCGGCCAGCGCCTGCTGCACGCGCGGCGCCAGGTCGAGCAGCCGCAGCGTGTTGGCCACGGTGGAGCGTGCTCGCCCGACGCGCGTGGCGACCTCTTCCTGTCCGAGTCCGAACTCATCCATCAGCTGGCGGTAGGCATGCGCCTCCTCGAGCGCGTTCAGGTCGGCGCGCTGCAGATTCTCGACCAGGGCCAGTTCGAGCTGGGCGCGGCCGGCGACCTGGCGCACCACGGCGGGGATGCGCTGCAGCCCGGCCATCTCGGCGGCCCGCAGGCGGCGCTCGCCGGCGATGAGCTGGTAGCCGTCCACGGTCTCGGTCACGAGCACCGGCTGCAGCACACCGTGCTCGCGGATGCTGGCCACGAGCTGTTCGAGCGCGGCCGCGTCAGCACGCTGCCGCGGTTGGTATGGGTTGCGCCGGATGCGCTCGAGCGGGATCTCCGTGGCCGCGCTGGCGTCCGGGCGCTGCGGGATGAGCGCGGCGAGGCCGCGTCCGAGGCCGCCCGTGCGGGCTCGGGTGGTGTCGGTCATGCCAGGACCTCCGTGACGGCGGGCTGGTCGGTGGACTGCTCTGAACTGGCGCGCTGGTCGGTGGGCTGCACGGGCCGGGCGCCGTCGGCCGATGAGCGGTGGCCGTCGCGAGCAAGCAGCTCGAGTGCCACCGCACGGTAGGCCTCAGCGCCCTTGGAGTCGGGCCGGTAGAGCGAGATGGGCAGGCCGTAGCTGGGTGCCTCGCTGAGGCGCACGCTGCGCGGGACGACGGTCGTGAAGACGTGCTCACCGAGGTGGCTGCGCACCTCGCGCGCGACGTCGGCGGCGAGGTTGGTTCGTGCGTCGTACATCGTCAGCAGAACGCCGGCGATGGCGAGCGGCGGGTTGAGATGGTCGCGCACGAGGTGGATGGTCTCGATCAGCTGCGTCAATCCTTCGAGGGCGTAGTACTCGCACTGGATGGGGATGAGGACCGCGTCGGCCGCGGTCAGCGCATTGACGGTGAGCAGCCCGAGCGAGGGTGGGCAGTCGAGCAGGATGTAGTCGTAGGCGTCGGCTGTTAGCGCCAGGACTCGCGCAAGACGGCGCTCACGTTGCGGCTGCTGGCCGAGCTCGAGCTCCACGCCGGCGAGGGCGATCGAGCCCGGGATGAGGTCCACTCCGGCGGTCGTGGCGACCGTGAGCTCCGCGGGCGGGGCCCCGTCGACGAGGGCATCGTAGATGGAGCGACTCACCTGGCTCTTATCGACGCCCAGGCCCGAGGTGGCGTTGCCCTGCGGATCGAGGTCGACGACGAGGACCTGCTGCCCCTCCCCAGCGAGATAGCTCGCCAGGTTCACGACCGTCGTGGTCTTGCCGACGCCGCCCTTCTGATTGGCACACGCGATGGTGTCGCCCACTCAGAAGTCCGGTCCACGCACGTTCACTGGTGTCGATTCTAGTCGAAACGGCGAATCCCGGCTGGCGCCGCGTTCCACGTGGAACACCCCGCCCCACCCCGCCCGGAGGCCCGATTCCGCGTGCGTTGCACGTGGAACAGGCCAGGATGGTATCTGACGGTGTAACATCCGTGCGTGTCAGCTGCGTCGGGCGGGGAAGAGCGTGGGGCCGGCGCGACGCCATCGGCGATCGCGACCCCGCTGCAGGTCGGGTTGCTCGTGGGTCTGCTCATCGCCGAGGGTCACTTCCGGGTCACCGGCCGCTATCCCGAGGTGAGCCTGCGCCTGCACACGCGTCACGAGGCGCTCGTGCGGTGGCTGGCGGCGACCTTCCCCGGCAGTCGCCTCTACGGTCCGTACCACCACGGCGGACGCAGCTACTTCCAGTGGATGGCGCGCGGGACGTTCCTGCGCGACGTGCTGGTGCCGCTCCTGGAGCAGCACCTGACGCCCGAACTCGACGCCCATGCGTACACTCGGTTCGTGGCCATGCGTGACCGGTTCGGGCTCTACCCGGGTTCCGGCCGCGCTCCGACCGCCGCGTCGCGCCGTTGGATCGTGCTCTCCGACACATCGGGCGCCGGCCAGGCTGAGGTACGCCGAGGGGTGGGCCACGGCTGACCCACGCCGGGGGAGGGCACCGAGCGACCGCGCCACGAGCCCAGCCGGCACCCGCCGCGGCCACCGCGCCGGGAGGCGTGCCGACCCTTGGGTATACTCGCTCGGGTGCTGCGCGCCGGGGCGGCCGGACGCCCGTACAGCCACCGGCGGGACCTGATCACGAGGGCACCGACGCGATGAGCCTCCCTCTGGCAGCGGTCGGCGCCATCGTCGCGGCGCTGCTGGAGACGAGCCTCCTGCCGGGCCTCGGCGGGGCCGTCCCCAAGCCGGACCTGGTATTCGCCATGACGATCGTCGCGGCGATGATGATGGGGGTCGAAGATGGCCTCACCTGGGCGTTCCTCGGAGGCCTCATGCTCGACGTGCTACTCGCCGAACGCGCCCTGGGCGCGACCTCGATGGTGCTCCTCGTCTGTGCCGGCCTGGCCATCGTGGCGGCGCGGCTGCTGCCGCAGCGGCGGGTCGTGCTGGTGGCGGCCAGCGTGCTCGTGCTCAGCATCGTCTACCAGTCGCTGGTGCTGCTCGTGCTGAGCGCCACGACCGACCTGGCCATGCCTGGTTCGCCAGTGGCCATGATGCTGCCCTCCGCATTGCTGGATGCGGCCCTGGCACTGCCCGCCGCTGCCGCGGCGCGCTGGCTCTGGCTCCGCCTCGGCGAGCACGACCGGATCGAGTGGTGAGCCGAGCCAGGCTGCTGCCGCGCTTCGCCATCTTCGCGCTGGTCGTGCTGCTGGCGCTGGGCGCGCTGACGGCGCGGCTCTTCTACCTGCAGGTGGCGAAGGGCGGCTACTACGGCGGGCTGGCCGACGAGAACCGCGTCGTGCTCCAGCCCATCCCGTCCAGCCGAGGCCTCATCGTCGACCGCGCCGGGCGCACGCTGGTCACGAACGTGCCCTCGTTCGCGGTGAAGGTCCGGCCCGCGGACCTGCCGCTCACGCGCCGCCCGAGCGTCGTCGCGCGGCTCTCGACGCTGCTCGGCCTGGAGCCCGCCGAGATCAACGAGCTGCTCGACCGCAACGCCGGCTCCCGCTTCGACCTGGTGCGCATCGCGGGCGATGTGCCAGCCGAGGTGGCGCGCGTGGTGAGCGAGGAGCACCTTGCGTTGCCGGGCGTCGAGGTCGTGGTCGAGGCGCGCCGCCAGTACCCCTTCGGGCCGCTCGTGTCGCAGGTGCTGGGGTACACGGGCTCGGTCGACGCCGAGGACCTGGAGCGGCTGCGCGACAGCGGCTACCTCAGCGACGACGAGATCGGTCGCACCGGTGTCGAGGCCATCTACGAGCAGTACCTGCGTGGCGTCTACGGCACCGAGCAGGTCGAGCGTGACGCCTCGGGCCGCAAGATCCGCGTGCTGGCCACCGTGCGCGAACCGCAGAGCGGCGCCTCGCTCGAGCTGAGCCTCGACATGAAGACCCAGCGCCAGGCCGAGAACTCGCTCCGCTGGGCGATGGACCTGGCCGGCCTGAAGCGCGGCGTGGTCATCGTCATGAACCCCCAGACGGGCGAGGTGCTGGCACTCGTCTCGCTGCCCAGCTACGACAACAACCTCTTCTCGGGTGGCATCTCGAATGCCGAGTACCGGAGGCTGCTCACCGACCGCGACCGGCCGCTCGTCAACCACGCCGTGAGCGACCAGTTCCCGCCCGGCTCGACCTACAAGCTGGTGACCGGCACGGGCGGCCTTTCAGAGCGGGTCATCAGCGCCGAGACGCCGCTCGTCACGCGGCCCTACCTGAGCCTCGGCCGCTACCGCTTCTGGGAGTGGAACAGACGAGGCTGGGGGCCGCTCGACATCTACGACGGCTTCGGCCACTCCAGCGACACCTACTTCTTCCAGGTCGCCGGCCGGCTGGGCATCGATCGCCTGGCGAAGTGGGCCAAGGAGTACGGCTTCGCTCAGCGCACGGGCATCGACCTGCCGGCCGAGGCGCGTGGCACCGTCCCCAGCAGCGCCTGGAAAGAGGAGGTCTTCGGCCAGCCCATCTACCCGGGCGAGGTCTACCAGGCGGGCATCGGCCAGGGCTACGACACGGTCACGCCCATCCAGCTCATCACGGCCTACTCGGCGCTGGCCAACGGGGGCAAGCTCTACCAGCCGCAGGTGGTGCGTCGCATCCTGGCGCCGGACGGGAGCGTGGTGCGCGACTTCGAGCCCAAGCTCACGCGCCAGATGAAGGTCGACCCCGATGTGCTGCGCACGATGCGCCTGGCGGCGCGGCGCGTGGTGACCATCCGCCACACCTACAACCTCGTGGAGTTGCCACTCATCGTGGCCGGCAAGTCGGGTACGGCAGAGTTCGGCCTGCGCGACAGCAAGGGTCGGCTGCCCTTCCACTCCTGGTTCGTGGCCTTCGTGCCGCGCCAGCGTGACCCGTCCCGCTACGACGACCGCAAGGCCGTCTCGCGCACCGACTCCGAGCTCGCCGTGCTGGCCTTCGCCTACGACTCGCGCACCAAGGGCAACGTGGCCACCGAGATCGTCAAGTACTTCCTGCAGCAGCACTACGGCATCAAGCGCGACTACCGCAACTTCGACCTCGTGAAGCGCGCCAACTTCTACGGGGGCAACTGAG